>CAMHGU010000026.1 GCA_946184715.1 uncultured bacterium
CACGAAATTACAAATTAATCTCTAAACGGCCAACACCCACTGCGCTTTTCGCCGTCGCCGCACCCCTCAACCGCCACCTCTCGCAAGCCAAACCCCCCGATTCCACCGGGCGTTTTCGGCAATCATTCATCCCTATCAATCTATACGGACTTGAAGGACTTAGGGATGGGGGCGAGGCAGGAGTGGCCGGCGTGGTGTAACCGCCTCCGGCGGTACGAGGGGGAGGGAGGTGGCGTGGGCCCCACGTAGGCAACCGCTGCGCGGTAGGCAACGTGGGGTTACTCTAATGCAACCGCCTCCGGCGGTATATGGAGACTGGTGGGGCACAAAAAAAGGCGGCCCGAGGGTCGCCTTTTTATGAGGGAGGGGAGGATTAGTCGGTGATAACGCTGTTGGCGATAACCTTCTTGCCGTCGATGATGTAGAGCTGGCCGGGAACGGTCTCGTGTACGCGCTGGCCCTGGAGGTTGTAGATACCCTTCACGGCAGCCTTCACGTTGGTCTTAGCAACGGCCTGAACGCCGGTGCTAACGGGGTTAACCACCTTGCCACCTTCGATAGTGAAAGTAACAGAGGGAAGGGTGTACTGGCGGTAGCCCTGGAATGTCGAAGCACCGGCTACAGCACCTTCGGGAGCATTGGGATCATCGGGCTGCCAGTAAGCAGTAAGCGAGACATAGTCAGGGTGCGAACCATTACCCCACATTTTGAGGGTGTATTCGCCATCTTCGGCACCGGTCATATTAAGACGAGCTTCAGCAATAGGACCGTGAGACGAAATGCTACCAAGATTGTCTTCATTGCAGCAACCTTCGGGACCCCATGCAAGAGCCATATCAGATTTAACTATAAGGCCTAATCGTACGCCATTAACTTTGTACGCAACATTGTAGAAATCAGGATCAAGACGCGCACCGCCTGCCTCTTTTGTGGCGATGGTTGAGATTTGTGCATATTTTGCCAATGCACCGGTCTTGCCGTTTACTGCGGCCCAACCATAGCCTTCAGGAGCTTCTAAGCCGCCATCAGCCACATTTATCGGAGTTTTATTGTCGCAACCAAACCAAACAGGAATCTTTGCAAGGTCGTCAGACGGTTCTACACCGAGTGTGGGGTAGTTCTCCGGGTCGTCCTGAATCCAAGGAAGGTTGGTCTGCTCAATAGCTTGGGCCGAGAAGATTGCGGCCACAGCGAGTGCTAAGAAAGTAGCAGTTTTCTTCATAGGCTAAATTTGTTTGTTACCGGCTCACGCGGAGCCGATACGGGATTAAACAATTTAGAGGTAAAAAGTTTTGTTCGTTTTCTCCATCGGGGCGTGACGCCGGCGGCGCCGGGCCTTACGAGGAGAGTAAAAAAATAGATTGGTCTTTAAAGTATTTTTTATTTAACAATTGGGGTAATAATAAATAAAAAATATAGATAGTTTTTAAATCTCGGTTGAGAGGTCTGGGAATTAACTTCCGGCCCTAAGAGAGGCCTGCTTCGTTAATTATGTAGTTTTTTATATCGTAGTCGTGCCCGAAGAGGGCGCGAGAATTCGTAGATTGACAGCGTGGCGCGCCGAGGCGGCTACGCAGGGGGAGCCAGCATTTCAAGCCGTTGGCAGCCAACTCCTTGGCTGAGGCCCAAACGAGTAGAGCCTACTCTATATTCAAGTGCAAATTTAGACACAAAAATTAAATACGCAAAATTTTTCGCAAAAAATATCGGGAGTGAGGCCAAAAGGTCGCTGCGTGTGGGGATCTCTACGGACTTGAGGGACTTAGGGATGGGGGCGGGGCAGGAGTGGCCGGCGTAGTGGAACCGCCTGCGGCGGTACGCGGGGAGGGCGGTAGGTGTGGGCCCCCACGTAGGCAACCGCTGCGCGGTAGGCAACGTGGGGTTACTCTTATGCAACCGCCTGCGGCGGTAAGCGAAGTGGTCGCCTTTGGGCGATTTTGTATGGGAGAGTATTACAACCCAGCCGACTGTGGCGCACTTTGTGCGCTGTGGTCGGCGAGGTTACTGAGGGTTGCCCGCCTACGGCGGTCGTCTCCTAAGCGAGCGGCAAACGTGGTGCAACCGCCTGCGGCGGTACGCGGGGAGTGGGGGCGGCGGAGGAGGCCGGGTCGCTACGATGGGGGATAGGCGGAGTGAGCAGGGATAAGTCGTCTGGAGGCGACCACAAACCGCCAGCGGCGGTTTCATAAGCAGTAACCCCACGTTGCCTACCGCGCAGCGGTTGCCTACGTGGGGTCTAAGCGTCACTCCCACTCCCCCGTATACCGCCGGAGGCGGTTTCACCACTACTGCATATCACGGTCGTCGAAAGTCTTATCTATCACCTGTGCCAATCGTGCCAACTCCTGAGCGTATTCCACACCCTTATGATGCGCTATCTGATTATTAATGTATTCCTTAACTCTCGCAGCGTGCTGATTGCTGATGGAGGCGGCATAATACTCTTTTGCCCATCCGTGGAACAAGGGGAATGCCCCGCTCCCTCGCATCCATAAGCTCGCGGAGCGCTTGATGTCTCGCACCAGATCGGACAACGCTACCATAGGTGCGACATCGACCAGCATATGAATGTGATTAGGCACTCCGCCGATAGCTTCGAGAGAGCATTTGTGCTCGCGAATAATGCCTTGAATGTAACTGTATAGTTCGGGCGCACGCTCATAGGAGATTACATTTTGGCGGAGGTAGGCGTTGAAAACTATATGATGTAATGATTTAACGTAGCTCATGGTGTTATTAGTTAGAATAGAAGCGCAAGTTAGGAAATCTAATTGGAATATGCAAGCGTGGTGGAACCGCCTCCGGCGGTACGCGGGGGAGGGAGGTGGCGTGGGCCCCACGTAGGCAACCGCTTCGCGGTAGGCAACGTGGGGTTACTCTAATGCAACCGCCTCCGGCGGTATATGGAGACTGGTGGGGCACAAAAAAAGGCGGCCCGAGGGTCGCCTTTTTATGAGGGAGGGGAGGATTAGTCGGTGATAACGCTGTTGGCGATAACCTTCTTGCCGTCGATGATGTAGAGCTGGCCGGGAACGGTCTCGTGTACGCGCTGGCCCTGGAGGTTGTAGATACCCTTCACGGCAGCCTTCACGTTGGTCTTAGCAACGGCCTGAACGCCGGTGCTAACGGGGTTAACCACCTTGCCACCTTCGATAGTGAAAGTAACAGAGGGAAGGGTGTACTGGCGGTAGCCCTGGAATGTCGAAGCACCGGCTACAGCACCTTCGGGAGCATTGGGATCATCGGGCTGCCAGTAAGCAGTAAGCGAGACATAGTCAGGGTGCGAACCATTACCCCACATTTTGAGGGTGTATTCGCCATCTTCGGCACCGGTCATATTAAGACGAGCTTCAGCAATAGGACCGTGAGACGAAATGCTACCAAGATTGTCTTCATTGCAGCAACCTTCGGGACCCCATGCAAGAGCCATATCAGATTTAACTATAAGGCCTAATCGTACGCCATTAACTTTGTACGCAACATTGTAGAAATCAGGATCAAGACGCGCACCGCCTGCCTCTTTTGTGGCGATGGTTGAGATTTGTGCATATTTTGCCAATGCACCGGTCTTGCCGTTTACTGCGGCCCAACCATAGCCTTCAGGAGCTTCTAAGCCGCCATCAGCCACATTTATCGGAGTTTTATTGTCGCAACCAAACCAAACAGGAATCTTTGCAAGGTCGTCAGACGGTTCTACACCGAGTGTGGGGTAGTTCTCCGGGTCGTCCTGAATCCAAGGAAGGTTGGTCTGCTCAATAGCTTGGGCCGAGAAGATTGCGGCCACAGCGAGTGCTAAGAAAGTAGCAGTTTTCTTCATAGGCTAAATTTGTTTGTTACCGGCTCACGCGGAGCCGATACGGGATTAAACAATTTAGAGGTAAAAAGTTTTGTTCGTTTTCTCCATCGGGGCGTGACGCCGGCGGCGCCGGGCCTTACGAGGAGAGTAAAAAAATAGATTGGTCTTTAAAGTATTTTTTATTTAACAATTGGGGTAATAATAAATAAAAAATATAGATAGTTTTTAAATCTCGGTTGAGAGGTCTGGGAATTAACTTCCGGCCTGAGTTGGCCTGCTTCGTTAATTATGTAGTTTTTTATATCGTAGTCGCGCCGGCACTTGAGGGTGCAGGCTCGAGAAATCATATGATTAGCGCGCCGCAGAGAGCGCAGCGCATCGCTGAGGCCAACATTTCAAGCCTAAGGAAACCAGCTCTATGGTTTAGGCTAAGCATAGGGTCGTGGCCATACTTGTTTGCAAATATAGCAAGGATAAAATTCCCGTGCAAGTTTTTCGAAACATTTTTCAAAAAAAGTTTACGCCTGCGGGGGTGAGGGATTTCTATGGGAAAGGCATCCAACGCTACAGGGGTGCGGCTGCGCCGCAGAAATGTCTTGAAAATGGCTTAAAAATGGCTGCGCGGTGGCTGGGCTGCAAAAGGTGGGCTCTTGATGGGCTTAGGGAGCGGCGGGAGGTGTGTCCAGTGGCAACCCGCCAGGGTTGCGATTATTATTAACCGTAGGTTGAGACGGCGCAGGCGGCTCAACCTACGGAGCGCGAGGCCACACTCTCCCCTCGAACCCCTTTGCGGGTTCGGATTACGGGCACAGCCACCGCCACCTCTATGCCCCACACTATAGCCGCGCCGCGCTCTCTCATCACCGTTATCCGAACCCGCAAGGGGTTCGTTTTGAGGGGGGACGTCGTTCCGGAGGTAGAGCCGCCTTCGGCGTCTCAACCCCCGGTTAATCGTGATTGCAACCCCGAGGGGTTGCCGGCTTGCGGCGGTAAGCGGGAGGGGTGGCGACGTGGGGTTACTCTAATGCAACCGCCTCCGGCGGTGCGGCGGCGGTACGTGGAGGCGGGGGCTTGCAAGTGTGGGAGGATTGTAGTAACTTTGGGGGTGTGTAATATATAAGGAGAATGGCACTGATACTACCATCGGAATATCACCAGAAGTTGCTGCCCGAGACCACCGAGGTGGCGATAAAATTGATTAAGGACGCCTTTCAGGCGCGTCTGGCGCGGGCGTTGCGTCTGCGGCGCGTGACGGCACCGCTGTTTGTGCTTTCGGGCACGGGCCTCAACGACGACCTCAACGGCACGGAGCGCGCCGTGACCTTCGAGATTGCCGATATGGGCGGCCGACAGGCCGAGGTGGTCCACTCGCTGGCCAAGTGGAAGCGCGCGAAGCTCGCCGCTTACCACATCGCGCCCGGCTACGGGCTCTACACCGATATGAACGCCATCCGCACCGGCGAGACGCTCGACAACCTCCACTCGCTCTACGTGGACCAGTGGGACTGGGAGCGCGTGATACGCGAAAGCGACCGCACCGTGGAGTATCTCAAGGCCACGGTGGTGGAGATCTACCGCGCACTGCGCGAGACCGAGGCGATAGTGTTTGAGCAATTTCCCCACATCACCCCTACGCTGCCCGAGCAGATACACTTCGTACACTCCGAGGAGCTGCTGCAGCAGTATCCGGTGCTGACGCCGCGCGAGCGCGAAGCCGCGGCGGCGCGCCGCTACGGCGCGGTGTTTGTGATAGGCATCGGCGGGCGGCTGAGCAACGGCGAGCCCCACGACGGGCGCGCGCCCGACTACGACGACTGGACCACGCCCAACGGCGACGGCTATTACGGCCTCAACGGCGACCTCATAGTGTGGGACGAGGTGCTGCAATGCCCTATGGAGCTGTCGTCGATGGGTATCAGAGTCGATGCCGCGGCGATGCGCCGCCAGCTGGCCGAGCGCGGCTGCGAAGAGCGCGCCCGCTGCGACTTCCACCGCGCGCTGCTCGAAGGGCGGCTGCCGCTCTCGATAGGCGGCGGCATAGGGCAGAGCCGCCTGTGTATGCTCCTGCTCCAGAAAGCCCACATAGGCGAGGTGCAAGCCAGTATCTGGCCTGAAGAGCAAGTGGCTGCCTGCCGCGAGCGCGGTATCATTCTTATGTAACCTGTAACTACACCTTATTATATATAGACAATGAAACGCATCCTACTCATCGCGATAGCGGCCGCCGCCTTCCTGAGCGCCGGCGCCGCCGACCTTACCATCACCATCGACTGTCGGAGCGCGCAGCGCGTGAAGCACTTTCCCGGCGTGCACATCTTCAGCCCCGACGACGAAGTATATAGCACCGCCACGGCCGAGGTGTATTGGCCCGAGCGCATAGGCGCCAACGACCTCGGCAAGCTCCAGCAGACGCTGATAGAGAAAGCCTTCGGCATCAAAGGCAGCCGCGACCTGGCCGCCGCCCTGAAGCGCCACACGGCCTGGGACGCCTCCGTGCCCGACGGCAGCGGCAAAGGCGTGGAGGTGCCCACCGACACCGACATCGACGCCGCCATCGTGTTTACCAACAACGTGCGCGCCTCGATACTCGAATTCGACAGTTCGCTGATAACGTGGCAGCTCGACTACGAGACCTATGAAGGCGGCGCCCACGGGCTCAACAGCGTGGACTACGTCAACTACGACGTGGAGCATAACCGCATCATCACCCTCGCCGACCTCTTCCCCGCCGGCAAGCGCGCGGCGCTGACCAAGGCCATCAAGGCCAAGCTCTACGCCGACTTCGACGTGAGCACCGACGCCCAAGCCGAGGAGGCAGGTCTTATGGCCGGGCAGATAGAAGCCCCCGACTGCTTCTACATCGAGGACGGCGTGCTCACCTTCGTGTTCAACCCCTACACGATAGCGCCCTACGCCTTAGGCATCATCGAAGTGGAGATGCCCGGCGAAGCCCTCGCTCCGCTCGCCAGCGACTACGCCGCCGACCTGCTCCTGCTGCCCGAGCCCGATGAGCAGCAGTGAGAAATCAGCAAAATGCCGAACCGAAAAGGCCGGAGTGTCGGATAAAATCAGTAACTTTACCCTGACGAAAACCAAACTACAATGGAACACTATATAGTATCGGCGCGGAAATACCGTCCGCAATCGTTCAGAGACGTGGTGGGGCAGCAGGCGCTCGCCCACACCTTAGTGTCGGCCATACGGTCGCAGCGGTTGGCCCACGCCTACCTCTTCTGCGGGCCGCGCGGCGTGGGGAAGACCTCGTGCGCGCGCATCTTCGCCAAGACCATCAACTGCGAGCACCTCTCGGCCGAGGGCGAAGCGTGCGGCGAGTGCGAATCGTGCCGCGCCTTTGCCGAAGGGCGCAGCTACAACATCGTGGAGCTCGACGCGGCGTCGAACAACTCGGTCGATGACATCCGCAACCTCGTGGAGCAGGTGCGCATCCCGCCGCAGATAGGTCGCTACAAGGTGTTTATCATCGACGAGGTGCACATGCTCTCGCAAGCCGCCTTCAACGCCTTCCTCAAGACCCTCGAAGAGCCGCCGGCCCACGCCATCTTCATTCTGGCCACCACCGAGAAGCAGAAGATTATCCCCACTATTCTCTCGCGGTGCCAGATCTACGACTTCTCGCGCATCACCGTTCAGGACATCGTGGAGCAGCTGCAGCGCATCGCCGCAGCCGAAGGCATCAGCGCCGAGCCACAAGCCCTCAACATCATCGCCCAGAAGGCCGACGGCGCTATGCGCGACGCCCTCTCGATTTTCGACCAGGTGGCCGCCTCGTCGCGCGGCAACATCACCTACCGCTCCACCATCGAGAACCTCAACGTGCTCGACTACGAGTACTACTTCCGCCTTATCGACACCTTCAGCCGCGGCGACGTGCAGCAGGCGCTGCTCATCTTCAAGGAGATACTCGACCACGGCTTCGATGCCCACTTCTTCATCAACGGGCTTGCCGCCCACTTCCGCGACCTTATGGTGGCGGCACACCCCGCTACACTGCCGCTACTCGAGGTGAGCGATGAAGTGGCGACACGCTACAGTCAGCAAGCCGCGAGCATCCCCGTGGAGCGCCTCTATCGCGCGATGGCCATCTGCAACGATTGCGACCTGCAATATCGCAATGCCACCAATAAGCGTCTGCTCGTGGAGCTGGCGCTGATACGCCTGTGCCAGTTGGGTTTTAAACAGTCGTCGTCGACGCAGGAGAGCGCAGAGAGCGCCGGCGGCGACACCAAGCCGGCGTTGAAGCCGGTTACCGGCGCTGCTGCTCCCTCTCCGGCGGCCGCCGCGCCCGCCGCGCCTGTCGCTGCTGCCACTCCGGCCGCTCCGGCCGCTGCTCCGGCTGCCGCTGCTGCCACTCCGGCCGCTCCGGCCGCTCCGGTAGCCGCCGCGCCCTCGACGCCGGCTCGTCACGTCACCACTCCCGCGGCCACCCCGGCCCGGCCCATGCGCCCCATCGGCGCGCCCCGCATCAGCATCACGGGCAAGAGTACCGCCCCGGCCGCCACTGCGCCCGGCAAGGCGGACGGGGCGGACCAGCCGGACCAGTCGGGCAAGGCTGACAAAGATTACACCGATGCCGACTTCGCCGCAGCGTGGCAGAGCGTCATCGCCGCCCACCCCCACGAGAAGCTCCTCACGGCCGCGATGAGCGTGGCCGTGCCCGCCCGCCGGCCCGGCAACAGCTACACCCTCGAGCTGCAAAACCCCGCCCAGATGAAGGCCATCACGCCCCTGTTGCCCGAGGTCAACACCCAGCTGCGCAATGCCCTCGGTAACAGCACCGTGACCCTCGAAGCCCGCATCGTGGAAAGCTCCCACGCCGAGAAGCTGCTCTCGCCCCAGGACGTAGTGGCACAGATGATGGCAACCGACGACAACTTCCGCCTCCTCGTCGACACCTTCCGCCTCGGCCTCGCCTGATAAGCTTTTGCCGCTGCATTTGCATATTTCATTCTAATAGCTTACCTTTGCACGTTGTTAATAACCGATGGCTCACCCGAAATGATGAAGCGTAATATATTGATACTTATAATATTGGCCGCGCTGATATTGCCTGTGGCAACCCTTGCAGCGAAGCTCGAGACCGCCACTATCGACGACCTGAACTACAGCTTCTTCGACGATGTGGCCACGGTGGAGGCATCTACCTATCGCAAGTCGGTGCTCACCATACCTCCCGCTGTGAGCTATAACGGTCGCGTATATACAGTGGAGGCCATCGCCCCCAACGCCTTCAAGAGCAACACCTATATTACCAAGGTGGAGCTGCCCTCGACGCTGCTCACAATCGGGACATCGGCCTTTCAGGGATGCCGTGTGGCATCAATCAACCTGCCCTTCGGCCTTACCGACATAGGCAGCTACGCCTTCGCATCGACCTATCTCACCTACGTCACTATCCCCACCACCGCCGTAGGGCTCGGCAGCCACATCTTCTACAACTGCCAGCGGCTCACGGGCGCCAGCGTGCTGAGCAACATCGGCACTCTGCCGTCGTATATGTTCTACAACTGCGTCAACCTGACCACGGTGACGCTGCCTTCGATGCTTACGGGCATCGGCGACCACTGCTTTATGCGGTGCAACAATCTGCGGGCGGTGCCCTCAACGAGCTCGATGACCACCATAGGCGCGAGCGCCTTCGAGCATTGCCCGTTGATTGATGAGGTGGAGCTGACCCTCAACATAGAGAAGATAGACAGCCGCGCCTTTGCCGACAACGCCCAGATTACCTCCATCGTGGTGCGGCCTATGACACCGCCCACCTTAGCGTCGGACGCTTTCGACAAAGAGGTGATGCGCAACGCCATGACCGTGGTGCCCACCGGCACCAAGTCGCTCTACAAGCGCGCGTCGGTGTGGGCCTCCTTCGGCAAACTACGCGAGGTTGACGAGGTGATTATACGCGGCGACGTCAACGACGACGGCTCCATCGACTCTTCCGACGTATCGATACTGATGGAGATTATACTTGCAGGCACCGGCGGCGAGATAAACCTGGCAGCCGATGTCAACAACAACGGGACAATCGACTCCACCGATTTGGCAACGCTGCTGGAGATCGTTCTTGAACAGCAACGATAGCCATTGCGGCATCGCACCTCACCCTATGAACTACTTTCTCATAGCCGGCGAAGCCTCGGGCGACCTCCACGGGAGCCGTCTGATCGCGGCCTTGCGGCGGCACGATGCCGCAGCGTCGTTCACTTTTCTCGGCGGCGACCTGATGGCCCGAGCCGCGGGCACAGCGCCATTGCGCCACTATCGCGATATGGCCTATATGGGCATCGTTGACGTGGCGGCGCATCTGCCTACTATACTGCGCATTATGGCCGATACCCGCCGGGCTATCGCCGAAGCCGCCCCTGATGCCGTCGTACTCATCGACTACCCGTCGTTCAACCTGAAGATAGCCCGCTATGCCCACCGGCTCGGCATTCCGGTATTCTACTACATCGCGCCGAAGGTGTGGGCCTGGAAGCAGTGGCGCGTGAAGCAGCTGCGCCGCTATGTGGAGCACATCTACAGCATATTGCCTTTCGAGACCGAGTTCTTCAGCCGCCACGGCTGCGGCGTGACCTACACCGGCAACCCCTCGGTGGCCGAGATTGACGAAGCCGCCGCCGGAGCCGACAGCGGCACGCTCAGCCGCGCCCTCGCCCTCGACCCCTCGCGGCCCGTAGTCGCCCTGCTCCCCGGCTCGCGACGCAGCGAGATACGCGACAACCTGCCGGTGATGCTGCAAGCCGCTCGCGCCATCGACGGGTGTAATATCGTGCTCTCAGTGGCGCCGGCGATAGAGCCATCGTTCTATCGCGAGGTGATCGGCGGCGAAGAGCTTCCCACTACGGCCGACACCTACGCGCTGCTTCGCGCCGCGCGCGTGGCGCTGGTGACCTCCGGCACCGCCACGCTCGAGACCGCCCTCATCGGCACTCCCCAGGTGGCGTGCTACCGAATGAACGGCAGCCGGCTGCTGGCATGGCTGCGACGGCGCATCATCAAGGTGCCTTACGTCACCCTGCCCAACCTCATCAACGGGGCTGCCACTATCCCCGAGCTCCTGCTCCACGAGTGCACCGCCGAGGCTATCGAGCGCAATGTCAGGGCATTGCTGCCCGACGGCCCGCAGCGACAGGCGATGCTCGACGGCTACGCGGCGATGCGCCACCGCCTCGGCACTGCCGACAGCGCCGCTACCACCGCCGCCGCCATCACCAGCCGACTTATGGGCACAAAAGACTGATGCTTGAAGCAATGGGGGCGGCTGCGCGAGGGTGAGGTGGCACTCCCAAACCCGGGGAAAGGCACTTTGTCGCGACCGGAATTGCCGGTGTCGGCAATTTTTCGTAACTTTGGGGGTGCGGTGGGCCGACGCGCCCGCCTATCGGTCAGTAAATCAGTAATAACCATATAATTCCGCATTATGAAACGAACAATCCTCGTAACGCTGCTCGCAGCGATAGTGGCGCTGGGTGTTGTGGCCCAAGAAGCTCGCCCCGACGGCTTCCTGAAGCAGTATCAGTTGCCCAGCACGCTGAAATACCTACCCGCGCCGCCCGACACCCTTTCGGCCGCGTTTTTCAACGACTACTACCGCTACCAGTGGGGCCGCTCGCTGCGCCCCACGCCGCGCGGCCTTGAAGCCCGCGCCGACAGCACCTGGCAGATGGACGTGATAGGCCGCTTCGAGGCTGCCTACGGTATGCCCATCAACGCCCAAGCTACCCCTGAGCTTTACAAGCTCGCCGGCAAAGTGCTCACCGATATGGCCCACAGCACCGACGAGGCGAAGAACTACTACAAGCGTCAGCGACCGTATGCCCATTTCAACCAGCCCACGCTGATACCCGAATCGGAGGAGACGCTGCGCAACAACGGCTCGTACCCGTCGGGCCACACCGCAATGGGGTGGGGTCTCGCTCTCGTGCTTGCCGAAATCAACGTGGCGCGTCAGGACCAAATACTGGAGCGTGGCTACCAGTTCGGGCAGTCGCGTGTGATTGCCGGCTACCACTATCAGAGCGACGTTGACGCCGGCCGCTTGGCCGCTTCGGCCGCTGTGGCACGTCTGCACGCCGATGAGGGCTTTGCCCGCCAGATGCAGAAGGCGAAAGAGGAGTTTGCACGCCTGACAGCCAAATAATCAGCGTTGGAGAAGAGTACAGCCCCGATAGCTATCTCTCGGCTCGGTGACCGCCTCGTCGATGCGGCGCGCGAGCAGGAGCTTCGCGACCTCGTGAAGTGGGCGCGCACCCATCGTAGCCGCAACGCCGTGGTGGCCGAGGCCGCCGGCTCCGCTATGGCCTGGTGCCTGCCGGTGATGCAAAGCGCGGTAAGGAGCAAGGTGGTAGTGGTGTGTGACGACGCCGACGAGGCCGGGTATATGTACCACGACCTGTGCCGCACCTTAGGCGAGGAGCGGGTGCTCATCTTCCCCTCGGGCTATAAGCGCGACATCAAGTACGGACAAATCGACGCCCCGCAGGAGATACTGCGCACCGAAGTGCTCAACCGCTGGAGCAGCGACAAGCATCTGCGCGTGGTGGTGGCCTATCCCGAAGCGCTGGCCGAAAAAGTGGCCTCGAGCGAAGAGGTGGAGCGGCAGTCGCTACGCATTGTCAAAGGCTCCACCGTGGATTACGATGGCTTGGCGCAACGGCTCCGCGAGCTCGGATTTCAAGAGGTGGACTACGTGTACGAGCCGGGGCAGTTTGCTCTGCGCGGCTCTATCGTGGATATCTACTCCTATAGCAACGAGTTGCCGTATCGCCTCGACTTCTTCGACGATGAGATCGACAGCCTGCGCACCTTCAACGTCGAGACCCAGCTCTCGGAGCAACAGGTGGAGGAGGCTACCGTGGTGGCCGATATGGGCAACACCGCCGAGAGCCGCATCTCGCTGCTCGACTATGCCGACGACAACACCCTGCTCGTAGTGCACAACCCCGGGCGCCTGCTTGAGCGGGTCACGGCCATAGGGCAAGAGGTGTTCTCCGAAAGCTCGCTCCTCGCCGGCGAAGGCGATGCCCGGGCGATGGACAAGGTGGTCGATGCCGAGGCGTTCGCCGACAGGCTGCGCCAGCTCACCGTCATCAGCTACACGGCCGGCTCCGCGCCCGCCGATGCCGATAAGAGTGTAGCCCTCGGCACCGCGCCGCAGGGCATCTACCACAAGAATTTCGACCTCATAGGGCGCTCCTTCCGCGACTTTATCGCCGAAGGCTACGCCATCTATATCCTCTCGGATAGCGCCAAGCAGATAGAGCGCCTGCGGGCCATCTTTGCCGACCGCGGCGATGACATCAGCTTCCAAGCCGTGCAGGGCACCATTCACGAGGGCTTCGTCGATAACCGCAGCCGTGTGTGTGTCTTTACCGACCACCAGATTTTCGACCGCTTCCATAAGTACAGCCTCAAGAGCGACCGCGCCCGCAGCGGCCGCCTCGCGCTGTCGCTCAAGGAGTTGAGCCAGATTGAGGTGGGTGACTACGTGGTGCACGCCGACCACGGCGTGGGCCAGTTTGGTGGCCTTGTGCGCACTCCCGTCAGCGGCACGATGCAGGAGATGATAAAGCTCGTGTACCAGAACAACGACACCATCTTCGTGTCGATTCACGCCCTGCACAAGCTCTCGAAGTATCGAGGCAAGGAGGGCGTGCCGCCACGCCTCAACAAGCTCGGCAGCGGGGCGTGGAACAGGATGAAGCAGCGCACCAAGAGCCGCCTTAAGGACATCGCGCGCGACCTCATCAAGCTCTACGCCGAGCGCCGGCAGCAGAGCGGCTTCGCCTTCTCGCCCGACGGCTACCTGCAGCACGAGCTCGAGGCGTCGTTTATCTACGAGGACACCCCCGACCAGCTCAAGGCCTCCATCGAGGTGAAAAACGATATGCAGCGCCCGCAGCCTATGGACCGCCTGATATGCGGCGATGTGGGCTTCGGTAAGACCGAAATTGCCATTCGCGCCGCTTTCAAAGCCGCTACCGACGGCAAGCAGACGGCCGTGCTGGTGCCCACCACGGTGCTCGCCTTCCAGCATTACAACACCTTCAAGGAGCGCCTAAAGGAGTTTCCCGTAAGGGTGGAGTATCTCAGCCGCGCCCGTACCGCCAAGCAAACCCGCGAGGTGCTCGCCGACCTCGAAGCCGGCAAAATCGACATCGTGATAGGTACGCACAAATTGGTGGGCAAAGACGTGAAATTCAAGGACTTGGGGCTGCTGGTCATCGACGAGGAGCAGAAATTCGGCGTGGCGGTGAAAGAGAAGCTCAAGCAGATGAAGGTGAACGTGGATACACTCACTATGAGCGCCACGCCTATCCCGCGCACGCTGCAATTCTCGCTTATGGGCGCCCGCGACCTCTCCTCCATCAACACCCCTCCGCCCAATCGACACCCCATCATCACCACCGTGGGCACCCTCAACGACGATGTGGTGGCCGAAGCCATCAACTTCGAGCTTTCGCGCAACGGCCAGGTGTTCTTCGTCAACAACCGCATAGAGCAGCTGCCGGCCCTCGAGAATATGATACACCGCCTCGTGCCCGACGCCCGTGTGGTGGTGGCCCACGGGCAGATGAAGCCCGAGCAGCTCGAGCGCGCTATCATCGACTTTACCGGCCACGACTACGACATCCTGCTTGCCACGGCCATCATCGAATCGGGCATCGATATGCCCAACGTCAACACCATCGTCATCAACAACGCGCAAAACTTCGGCCTTAGCGACCTGCACCAGCTTCGCGGCCGCGTGGGGCGCTCATCGCGCAAGGCGTTCTGCTATATGCTTGTGCCACCGGGCAAGCCACTGTCGCAGGTGGCTCACCGCCGGCTGCAGGCCATCGAGAGCTTCTCCGACCTCGGCAGCGGTATCCACATCGCGATGCAAGACCTCGACATACGCGGCGCCGGCAACCTCCTCGGCGCCGAGCAGAGCGGCTTCATCGCCGACCTCGGCTACGAGACCTACCAGCGGGTGTTGCAAGAAGCAGTGCTCGAACTCCGCACCGAGGAGTTTGCCGACACCTTTGCCGAGCAGAATGCTGATGCCGACAACGCCGACTTCGTGGCCGACTGCATCGTGGAGACCGATATGGAGATTCTCTTCCCCGCCACCTACGTGCCGCAGGAGAGCGAGCGCATCGCCCTCTACCAGGAGCTCGACAGCATAGAGCAGCAACGCGACGTCGATGCCTTCCGCGAGCGTCTTCTCGACCGCTTCGGGCGCATTCCCGAGCAGGGCGAGGAGCTGATACGCATCGTCACGCTCCGACGCCTCGCCCGCCGTCTCGGCATCGAGAAGGTGGCGCTGAAGCAGGGGCTGATGTACCTCTACTTCGTGGGCGACGACAACCGCGCCTACTACCAGTCGTCGGCCTTCGGGCGTATCCTCGCCTATCTGCAGCGCCACCCGCAGCGGTGCCAGCTGCGCGAGCGCCAAGGCAAGCGCTCCATCGCCGTGACCGATGTCACCACCGTGCTCCAAGCCGTCGATATCCTCACCGAAGTCCGCTCCCTCGACCCCGC
>CAMHGU010000027.1 GCA_946184715.1 uncultured bacterium
AAATATAATTTTATGGCGGCTGTCACGTTATTAATAGAAATGTGAATAAACGAATATCATTATAACGACAATGAGAACCAAACTTTTAATTGCAAGCGCATTAATGGCATCTTGCTTTTTCGGCGCCACAGCGGCAAGCGACCCGGTGGTGATGAATATCAACGGCAAGGATGTGAAAGCCTCGGAGTTTAAGTACTTATACAACAAGAACCGCCAGCAGCAGATTGAGCAGCAGAGCTTCGACGACTACGTGGATATGTTCGTTCAGTACAAGCTCAAAGTAGATGCCGCCGAGAAGGCCGGTATCGACACCACCGCTCAGTTTGTAAAGGAGTTCAGCGGCTACCGCAAGGACCTCGCGCGTCCCTATCTTGAGGACAGCACCGCCCTGGAGCCGTATGCTCGCGAAGCCTATGCTCGCTTAGGCGAGGAGGTCGATGTGTGGCACATTATGCTTCCCAAAGAGGTGCGTGGTCTCTCACATGCGGCTGTGCTTGCCCGAGCCGACAGTATCCGGCAGTGTGCCGTCAATGACGAAGACTTCGCCGAGCTTGCCGATAAGTTCTCTTACGACCCCGGCAAGGTGGTCAACCACGGCAATATGGGCTGGATAGCCGCCGGGCTGTATCCTTACAGCTTCGAGAAGGTGGCTTGGTCGTTGCCGCTCAATCAAATCTCAGAGGTGACTGAAACCGACTTCGGCTACCATATTATTAAGGTGACGGGGCGCCGTCCTTATCGTGGCGAGGTGCACGTGGCTCATATCCTGCTGCTCACTCCGCGCGATGGCGACGAAGCTGCCCGCGCCGCTGTCAAGACTCGCATCGACAGCATCTACAACGCCGCCATCAGTGGCGAGGACTTCCATCAGCTCGCTTACGCCTATTCCGAAGACCCCGGCTCGTCGCGTCAGGGCGGCACTATCAAGTGGTTCCCCTCGGGGCGTATGGTTCGCGAGTTTAACGAAGTGGCATTCGACCTGCCCGATGGCGCTATCTCCAAGCCGTTCCAGACCCGCTTCGGCTGGCATATCATCAAGAAACTCGGCAGCCGCGGCCTGCAACCCTATGAGGAGAAGCGCGCCGAGATTATCGCCCATTTCAAGAATGATGAGCGCGGGCAGGCACCTTACACCACCGTGCTCGACCGTGTGAAGACTAAGGAGCATTACAAAGTGGAGGCCGCCGGCCGCCAAGATGTAATCGACCGCATCACCAAAGTGGGACAGTACGACCAAGCCGTGGCTCAAGGGCTAAAGGCATCGTCAACTCCCGTCATCACCTTCGCCAAGACAAAACTTACTCAGGCCGACCTCGTGGCAAAATTGCCTTCGCCTGAAGCCGGCGTCACGGCCGACGATGCCGAGTACATCGTGGACCGCGCCATCAATCAGCTCGGTCAGGAAGCCATAGCCGACTTCGCAATGACTCAGCTCGAGAACAACAACCAGGACTTTGCCAATATAGTTCGCGAATACCGCGACGGCCTTCTCCTCTTCGAAATCAGCAACCGCAACGTATGGGAGAAAGGCGCTACCGATGCCGAAGGGCAGAAACAGTATTTTGAGACCCACCGCGCCGACTACAATTGGAATCGCCCGCACTACAAAGGCTACCTCATTCAGGTCAAGAGCGATAGCGTGTGTGACGTAATCCGCGAGGAGGTGAAGACCATCGCCAATGCCGACACCCTTCCGCAGACCATCCGCAAGAACCACCGCGGCTTCGTGCGTGTGGAGAAGCTCCTCGTGGCCGAGGGTGAGAACCCCATCATCGATGGCACCATATTCCACCCCGATGGCCCGGCTCCCGCTCCCAGCACCGGATTCGTATGCTACCTCACTACCCACGGCCGCGTAATCGACAACCCCGAAGAGGTGGAGGACGTGAAAGCCAAACTCGTGGAGGATTATCAGAAACAGCTTGAGACCGAATGGGTTAGCGATATGAAGTCGAAAGCCAAAGTGACAATCAACCGCAAAGAGCTCGACAAGTTAAGCCGATAGCAGCCCACCATACCTTCTAAGCGTCAGCCACCCTCCCCGCGAGGGTGGCTGACGCTTTATCATTGCCTCCATCACAGCGTCCATGCAGCGGAATCGCTCACAGATAACGACAATAACGACAATAACGAGGATGGCCACACGCACAATTAGCTTGGCGATAAATAATTAGGTGTAAAGTTGCAAATATAGGGGAGGGTAGTTATATTTGCAAATTGAAATCTTTCGCCAACCAAAATCAACCTCGATATATGAAAAAGATTTTAATCTCCTTACTATTCACCGCGGTGGCTGTGCTCGCCGCGCGTGCAGAGACGCGCTATCAGGGCGACATCAACCTCGATGGCTCCGTGGATGGCAACGACGTGTCAATTCTGCTCGAGATGGTGCTCACGGGTGGTGTGTCCGATGCCCAGATGGTGGTCGCCGACATCAACACCGACGGCTCTGTGGATGGCAACGACGTATCGATTCTCCTCGAGATAGTGCTCACGGGCTCGCCCACGGCGCTTTACGAGTACGAGACTTTCACGGTGGCAGGCACGGAGTTCACGATGGTGAAAGTGCCGGGCGGCACCTTTACAATGGGTGCTACAGCCGAGCAAGGCTCCGACGCTTATGGCGATGAGCTCCCGACTCACAGCGTGACCCTCAGCTCTTTTATGATAGGCCAGACCGAGGTGACGCAGGAGTTGTGGAACGCCGTGATGGGCAGCAACCCGAGCTATTACAGCGGCATCAACTTCCCCGTGGAGCAGGTCAACTGGGACGACTGCCAAGAGTTTATCGCACAGCTCAATAGCCTTCTGAGCAACCTGCCGGAGATGGAAGGCAAGGCGTTCCGCTTGCCTACCGAAGCTGAGTGGGAATACGCCGCTCGAGGCGCGCAGACCGGCGGCACGAAGTATGCCGGCAGCGATGATATCGACGATGTGGCGTGGTATTGGGACAACTCATCATCGCAAACACATCCGGTGGGGACAAAGCGCCCCAACGCATTAGGGCTCTACGATATGACCGGCAATGTGTGGGAATGGTGCCAAGACTGGTACGGCTTATATAGCTCCGAAGCGCAGACCGATCCGCAGGGACCCGCATCAGGCACTAATCGCGTGATGCGCGGCGGCAGCTGGAGCTACGTCGCGAGGAACTGCCGCGTTTCTTACCGCAAAGCCGAAACGCCGACTTACAACAACAACCGGCTCGGGTTGCGCCTTGTGCTTGCCGATGACCCCACAGCCCACCTATTCACTGTCAATGGTGTTAAATTCACGATGAAGGAAGTGCCGGGCGGCACCTTTACAATGGGTGCTACAGCCGAGCAAGGCTCCGACGCTTATGGCGATGAGCTCCCGACTCACAGCGTGACCCTCAGCTCTTTTATGATAGGCCAGACCGAGGTGACGCAGGAGTTGTGGAACGCCGTGATGGGCAGCAACCCGAGCTATTACAGCGGCATCAACTTCCCCGTGGAGCAGGTCAACTGGGACGACTGCCAAGAGTTTATCGCACAGCTCAATAGCCTTCTGAGCAACCTGCCGGAGATGGAAGGCAAGGCGTTCCGCTTGCCTACCGAAGCTGAGTGGGAATACGCCGCTCGAGGCGCGCAGACCGGCGGCACGAAGTATGCCGGCAGCGATGATATCGACGATGTGGCTTGGTATAGGGACAACTCAGAATCGACAACTCATCCGGTAGGGACAAAGCAGCCCAACGCCTTGCGGCTTTACGATATGACCGGCAATGTGTGGGAATGGTGCCAGGACTGGTACGGCAAATATAGCTCTACAGCGCAGACCGATCCACAAGGACCGGCATCGGGAACGTACCGCATAGCCCGTGGTGGCTGCTGGAACTTCGGTGCGTCGGTCAGCCGCGTTTCTTACCGCAACAACTACTTGCCGTCGTTCCGCAACAACGTCCTCGGGTTGCGCCTTGTGCTCGCCGAAGACCCCTCAGCCGACGTATTCACTGTCAATGGTGTTAAATTCACGATGAAGGAAGTGCCGGGCGGCACCTTTACAATGGGTGCTACAGCCGAGCAAGGCTCCGACGCTTATGGCGATGAGCTCCCGACTCACAGCGTGACCCTCAGCTCTTTTATGATAGGCCAGACCGAGGTGACGCAGGAGTTGTGGAACGCCGTGATGGGCAGCAACCCGAGCTATTACAGCGGCATCAACTTCCCCGTGGAGCAGGTCAACTGGGACGACTGCCAAGAGTTTATCGCACAGCTCAATAGCCTTCTGAGCAACCTGCCGGAGATGGAAGGCAAGGCGTTCCGCTTGCCTACCGAAGCTGAGTGGGAATACGCCGCTCGAGGCGCGCAGACCGGCGGCACGAAGTATGCCGGCAGCGATGATATCGACGATGTGGCTTGGTATAGGGACAACTCAGAATCGACAACTCATCCGGTAGGGACAAAGCAGCCCAACGCCTTGCGGCTTTACGATATGACCGGCAATGTGTGGGAATGGTGCCAGGACTGGTACGGCAAATATAGCTCTACAGCGCAGACCGATCCACAAGGACCGGCATCGGGAACGCACCGCTTAGTCCGTGGTGGCTGCTGGAACTTCAGTGCGTCATCCTGCCGCGTTTCGTGCCGCAGCGCCTACTTGCCGTCGTACCGCAACAACGTCCTCGGGCTGCGCCTTGTGCTCGCCGATGAGCCCAAAGCCCAACAATTTACCGCCAATGGCGTGTCGTTCGCGATGGTGAAAGTGCCCGGTGGCAAGTTTACGATCGGCGCCACCTCCGAGCAGGGCTCCGATGCTCATAGCCACGAATTACCCACCCACAATGTCACCCTCAGCACGTTTATGATAGGCCAGACGGAAGTGACGCAAGAGTTGTGGATCGCAGTGATGGGCAGCAACCCGTGCTATTTCGGAGGCTCCAACCTACCGGTAGAGAATGTCAGCTGGAACGACTGTCAAAGGTTTGTAGCTAAACTCAACAGTCTGTTGAGCAATCAGCCGGAGATGGAAGGCAAAGTGTTCCGCTTGCCCACTGAGGCGGAGTGGGAGTACGCCGCACGCGGCGGCGCGAGTGGCGGTACGAAGTATGCCGGCAGCGACAATATTGACGATGTGGCGTGGTACAGCGGCAACTCTTCATCGACAACACATCCCGTTGCGACAAAGCAGCCCAACGCGTTAGGGCTTTACGATATGAGCGGTAATGTGTGGGAATGGTGCCAGGATTGGGATGGCGACTATAGCTCCTCAACGCAGACCGATCCGCAAGGGCCTGTGTCGGGCAATTCTCGTATTATCCGTGGCGGCTGCTGGGGCTTCAGTGGGTCATCCTGCCGCGTTTCGTGCCGCAGCGCCTACCTGCCATCGGACGTTGACAGAGACATCGGGCTGCGCCTTGTGCTCGCCGTTGAGCCCAAAGCCCAACTATTTACCGCCAATGGCGTGTCGTTCGCGATGGTAAAAGTGCCCGGTGGCAAGTTTACGATGGGCGGTACCGGCGAGCAAGGCGACGAAGCTTACAGCGACGAGAATCCAATCCACAGTGTGACCCTCAGCGACTACTGGATAGGCCAGACGGAAGTGACGCAAGAGTTGTGGACCGCAGTGATGGGCAGCAACCCGAGCAAATTCAGCGGCTCCAATCTGCCGGTGGAGCAAGTGAGCTGGGACGACTGCCAAGAGTTTATCACCAGGCTCAACGCCCTTACGGGAAAAGCGTTCCGCCTGCCCACCGAGGCTGAGTGGGAGTATGCAGCTCGTGACGGTGTAAGCTTCGGCAAGAAGTATGCCGGCAGCAACGATATCGACGATGTGGCTTGGTATGGGAACAACTCATCCAATACCACTCATACTGTGGGAACAAAGCGGCCCAACGAATTGGGGCTTTATGATATGAGCGGCAACGTGGCGGAATGGTGCAAAGATTGGTACGGCGACTATAGCTCTGCATCGCAGACCGATCCGCAGGGACAGGCATCAGGCACTTACCGCGTGCTCCGTGGCGGCAACTGGGGCTCCGCCCTTGCGAGATACTGCCGCGTTTCGTGTCGCGACAAAACCCGACCTTCATCCAGCGGCAGCACCATCGGGCTGCGCCTTGTGCTTGCCGGTGACCCCACAGTCCACCTATTCACTGTCAATGATGTTACATTCACGATGAAGGAAGTGCCGGGCGGCACCTTCACGATGGGCGCCACCTCCGAGCAGGGCTCCGATGCCTATAACGACGAGAACCCGACTCACAGCGTGACCCTCAGCAGCTTCTGGATAGGCCAGACCGAGGTGACCCAAGAGTTGTGGACTGCCGTGATGGGCAGCAATCCGAGCTATTTCAGCGGCACCAACCTGCCGGTGGAGTTGGTGAGCTGGAACGACTGCCAAGAGTTTATCACCAAGCTTAACGCCTTGATTGGCGAAACATTCCGCTTGCCCACCGAAGCGGAGTGGGAGTATGCCGCGCGCGGCGCGCAGACCGGCGGCACGAAGTATGCCGGCAGCGACAATGTCGACGATGTGGCGTGGTATGGGAACAACTCATCCAGTACCACTCATACTGTGGGAACAAAGCGGCCCAACGAATTGGGGCTTTATGATATGAGCGGCAACGTGGCGGAATGGTGCAAAGATTGGTACGGCGACTATAGCTCTGCATCGCAGACCGATCCGCAGGGACCGGCATCAGGCACTTACCGCGTCTGGCGCAGCGGCAACTGGGGCGGCGCACTTGCGAGATACTGCCGCGTTTCGTACCGCGGCAACAGCACGCCGTCGACCCGCAGCCGCAGCCTCGGGCTGCGCCTTGCTCGGTGAGCTCGGTCGCGTGCGTCCCCAACCTAAGAGCGATGCTCGCCAAGGCGGTCACACCCCGCCGGCGAGCATCGCTCCCGCTTAATCGCTACGGCCTTAAAGGTAGCACCCCTTGCGGGTTGCCTCCATCACAGCATCATTGCAGCGAGAAATAATCGCTCGCCGATAAACAATAATAACACAAATAACGCAAATAACGATAATAGCGAAAATGCCCCCACATAAAAACGACAACGGTCGCCATTATGGGTAATGACGACCGTGAATCTTTTAGAGTTGCTCTATATCGCAGCTTACTTCTTAGCAGCGTCGAGGGAAGCTTTGCGGAAAGCCTTCATAAGTTTTTCGAGTTCGAGGGAAGCCTTGCGAGCACGAGTACCGGCAGCCTTGTTGCCGTTTTCAGCCTGAGCTGTAGAGTCTTTCTGGAAAGCAGCGATCTTTTCTGCGATCTGAGCGAGTAATTCTTTCATTATTAGATATTTTAAAAGTTAAACATTTAATTTGCTCAACAAATATACGAATAATTTTTATTAGTAGTGAAAATATTCAAAAAAAATTGCTGAAAATCTTAATTTTTAGCTGTTTAATGCGCTCAAAATGCCAATTTTCGGGATAGTAATGACCAATCTATCGAATGAACGGATTGAAATCTCGCTCGTCCTGAACCGAGGTGGGAGCATCGTGACCGGGTAGCAGAACGGTGTCGGGCGGAAGGGTTAAAAGCTTCGTTTTTATGGCGTTGACCAAGGTGAGGTGGTCGCCGCCGTGGATGTCGGTGCGGCCTATGCTTCCGCGGAATATTGAGTCGCCCACGAAGGCTACGTCGCTCTCCTCGCAGTAGAATGTGAGCCCGCCCGGAGAGTGGCCGGGGACGGCTATCACCTTGAGTGTAGTGGTGCCGAAGGTGATAGTGTCGCCATCGTCGATGGCGGTGAAGTCGGTAAGGGCGTTGCAGTGGCCGGGCAGACCGAAGGCGTAAACCTGCTGCGGCAACAGCTTGCCGAGGCGCGAATCGCGGCTGTTGGCTTTCGGCTTGAGGCCATAGCGCGACGCTAAATATTCAGTGCCCCACACGTGGTCGATGTGCATATGAGTGCATAGCACCTCACGCAGGGTGAGGTGGTTGTCGGCTATGAAGGCCGAAACCGCTTCGCACTCATCGTCGTTGCTCATACCCGGGTCGATGATGGCGCACTCGGCACCGTCCATTGCGATATAGGTGTTCTCTTGTATGGGGTTGAATACGAAGCGCTTGATTTTCAGCATATTATTTTATGATTGGGACGTACACTATCTTTTTCTCAGCGAAATAAGGTTCGGCGAAGAAGTCGGAGATGGGTTGCTCTTCAATTTCACAGGAGAGGCGTTTGGTCTCGTCGGTTAAGTCGCCGCCCTTGAGGGTTATAATACCATTGGGGAGGGCGTTGCGTTGCGGCTTGGCGATGAGGCGGCGGAGTAGGGGAATCATAGCGTCGAGGCGCATCACGGCACGGCTCACCACGAAGTCGAAACATCCTTTCACTTCGGCAATGTCGCCGTGCTGGGTGGTCACGTTGTCAAGCCCTAACTGAGCTGCCACATCGGCTGCTACCGTGAGCTTCTTGCCCACGCGGTCAACGAGGTGGAACTTCACCTCGGGGAACATCACCGCCAGCGGGATTGACGGGAAGCCGCCGCCGCACCCGAAGTCGAGCACCTCGGTGCCGGGGCTGAATTGCAGGTATTTGGCGATGGCGAGCGAGTGAAGGATATGGTTAGGGTAGATGTTGTCGATGTCCTTGCGCGATATCACGTTGATGCGGGCGTTCCATTCACGATAGAGCGGCCCCATCATCTCATACCGGTTCACCTGCTCATCGCTCAGCAGCCGGAAATAATTGGTTATCAGTTCGGCACCGGTCATGTCGCGGTCAGTCGGTAAGCGGGTTGGGTGTCAGCAACAGTGGCTCAAGTATCTCAAAGGGGACCGTGATGTGAATCATTCCCTTCGAGAACTGGGCGATTTCGCCGGGCTGATAGTGCCACACCAAGCCCGTGTCGGTTACGCTGAAGTTGTTGTTCACCTGGATGTTGCCGGCGTTCCAGTAGCCTTCGGCCGGTAGTTCGTCCTCGGTGACTTCGTGGGAATTGATGTGGTCGTTCACCTGCTTGAGGAGTTGCGATTTCAGCATTGCTTGAAGCTTTGGCATTTCGGCGTCGCCAAAGAGGTCGGCCACGTCGATAACCCTGCAGCTCTTCACATTATAATTATAGTACTCCTCAGTGGGGGGATAATCCGATTGGTGCTCCACGCGGGAGCGGCACATCGTGAGGATATGATTCTTGTTGTAAGCCGGCGTGAGGTTGAGATTGACGAAGAACGGCAGCTCCATCAGGCCGGAATTTTCATCTTTCTCATCGTCCGACACACTCGCCGCGCTGTCGTTGCCGGGAAAGTTGATAATGTCGTTGGCCAAGAAGGTGGCGAGATTCTTGGTGTTGAGCTCTTTGACCTTAACTGAATCTACCCGGAGGGCGGTGGCGCAGATAAGCTCGAACAGCTCGCGCGATTCGGCCGGCAGCTCGGTGGTGCAGTACACTTGCAGCAGCACCCCGTAGCCCGGATAGTTCTTCAGAATACTGTCCTTACTCGTGGTCATCTTGATAGCCGGAGCCTCTTCGAGCTTTAGAGAGGTGCTGTCGGTTTCGCTTTTTCCACCACACGAAGCGAGTGCGGCTGTTATTGCCAATGTCGCCACTATAGCGACCGGGTTGAAAATTCTCATAGTCATTGAATCCGATTTGTGGGATAAAATTACGCAATATTTGTCGAAAAAACTATACCTTTGCATATAATTTTATGAGTATGGTTAAATTAGGCTCGATAAATAGCCTTACGATAAGCAGGTTTTCGGCCTACGGGGCGTATCTTGCTGCTGCCGACGACGTGGAAATCCTTCTTCCGCGCCGTTATGTGACCGATGCTATGCACGAGGGCGACGTTATCGACGTCTTTGTATATACCGATTCGGAAGATCGCCTTGTGGCCGTGACCGAGAAGCCCGTGGCAATGGTGGGCGAGTTCGCCCTGATGCGCGTGGCCGAGGTGAATCGTATGGGCGCCTTTATGGATTGGGGCCTGCCTAAAAACCTGCTGGTGCCGTTCGGCGAGCAGCGCCAGCGCATGGAGCAGGGTCGGTGGTACATAGTGTATGTTTACATCGACCACAACACCAGCCGCATCGTAGGCTCGGCCAAGCTGAGCAAGTGGCTCGGCAACACCATTCCCCGCTATCGCGCCGGCGATGAAGTCGATGCTCTGATAGTGCAGCGCTCCGATGTGGGCTACCGCATCATCATCGACAACCTCCACTGGGGCATCATCTATCACAATGAGATATTCAAGCCGTTGCGCATAGGCGAGCACCAGCGAGTACGCGTGAAGGCGATACGCGACGACGGCAAAATCGACGCGGTGCTCGGCGCCCACGCCATCGATCGCATCAGCGAGCTTGCCGAGCGCATAGTCACATATCTGCAGGCTCACGGCGGCCGAATGGCAATCACCGATGCCTCGTCGCCCCAGCTGATACAATCCACCTTCGCTTGCAGTAAGAAAGATTATAAGCGAGCTATCGGAATGTTGCTCAAGAACGGCCGTGTGACCCTCTCCGACGGCGCTACAGAGCTTTGCCGGCAGTAGCACTTACCCCCTGACAATAACACCTTATATATAATGGATAATCGACAATTTATAAAGGCACTATCGAAAGCCACCGGCAAAAGCGCCAAGGAGACCGAGCTGCTCCTTACCGACTTTATGGCCGTATTCCGCGAGCGGATTACCGATATGGATACCATCGCCATTCCCGGCTTCGGCTCCTTCGAGACCAAGAAGCGCGCCGAGCGCGTCACCACCCATCCCTCTACCCAGCAGCGGATTATCATTCCGCCCAAGATAGTGATGAACTTCAAGATGAGCAATGTGCTCAAGCAGCGTATGCGCGACGACAACAAACAGTAATCAGCTATGAACCAGAAGATAACACTCAGCGACTTGGCCGATGCCTTAGCTGTTAAGGCCCATATTTCCAAGGCCGGCGCCAATAGCTTTATCCGCGATATATTCGACACCATACTTGCCGGGCTCAACGACGGCGAGAGCGTAAAAGTGCGCCAGCTCGGCACCTTCAAGATAGCCGAGGTGAGCGCGCGCAAGGGCGTTGATGTCAACACCGGAATGCCCATCGAGATAGCCGGGCGCCAGCGCATCACCTTCACGCCCGACAAGGAGCTTGCCGAAGCCGTCAACGCGCCTTTTGCCGGCTTTGAGACCGTGGTGATAGGCGATGAGGACACTCCCGCTTCGCCCGAAACGGCTGAACCGGCACCCGCAGCCGAGCAGCCGGCACCTGCGGCCGAAGACCCACAGCCCGAAGCTGCCTTGCCGCCCGAGCTGCCTGCCGCTCCGGCTATGCCCGAGCCTCCGGCAATCCCCGAGGAAGAACCCTCGGCACCGGCCGCAGAAGAAAAGGTGCCGGAACCGCCCGTCGTACCCGCGCCCGAACCGCCCGCTACTCCCATCGCGGCCTTCGCCGATATGAGCAGCGAGTCGGCCGAAGAACCTGCCGCAGTCGAGCTGCCCGAGAGTGACACAGATAAGCCGCGCTCAAACCGTTTCTGGCTCGGCTTCATCATAGGCCTGATCACCGGATTGGCAATCGCGGCTGCTTACTCACTCACTGTGCATTATAGTCAGAGCCGCCCAGCAGCTGCGGCTCAGACTGCTGTGGCTGCCGACACTGTAGCTGCCGTGCCCGCCGATACCACGGCCGTGGCAGCTCCCGCCCCCGTAGTCGATGACAAGCCCCTCGCCACCGACACTGTCACCCGTACCCGCTACCTCACCACGATGGCTCGCCACTACTATGGCGACCACAACTTCTGGGTATATATCTACGAGGAGAATAAGGATAAAATCGACAACCCCAACGTGATAACGCCCGGCACAGAGGTCGTGATTCCGCAGCCGTCGAAGTACGGCATCGATGCCTCCAATCCCGAGAGCGTAGAAAAGGCAAAGCGTCTGTCCTACGAGATATTCAGCCGGTATGAATAAACTCCTGCGCAATGCCATAGCGCTGGCGGTAGTGATGGCCGTGATGACCGGCATCACGGCTCAGGCATGCACTTCGGCGATAGTGTCGGCACGACTGACAGCCGACGGCCGTCCTCTGCTATGGAAAAACCGCGACACCGGCGAGGAGAACAACAAGGTGGAGCGCATCAACGCGCAGCAGCCCGGGCAATACGACTATATCGCTCTCTATAACGCCAGTGACACGCTTTGCCGCGAGGCGTGGATGGGTATGAACACCGCCGGATTTGCCGTAATGAACACTGCGTCGTATAATCTCAACCGTGACACCATCACCGATATGGACAAGGAGGGAGTGCTGATGACCAAAGCGCTACTGACGTGCCGCACCGTGGCCGACTTCGAGCAGCTGCTCCGGTCGCACCCCAAGCCCTTAAGGGTGGAGGCCAACTTCGGCGTAATCGACACCGAGGGTGGGGCAGCCTATTTCGAAACAGGCAACTTCACCTATGTGCGCTACGATGTGGACGACACGGCCGAAGGATACATCGTAAGAACCAACTACTCACATTCAGGCGACAACACCCGAGGCAGCGGCTTCACCCGCGAAAACAATGCTCTTGCGCTGATGAAACCCCACGCCGAAGCCCGTGATTTCACCCCGGCCACCTTCACCGAGGAGCTGTCGCGCACGTTCTTCAACTCCCTGCTTGCTACCGACTACACCCAATCAGGCAAGCAATGGATTGTGGACCAGGATTTTATCCCGCGGCGCATCACATCGGCCACTTGTGTCATCGAAGGCGTGATAAGCGATGAGCCTACTCCCGACATCGTGATGTGGGTGGGTCTCGGCTATGGCCCGTGCAGCACTATCCGTGTGGCCACATTCGATGAAGGCGGAGTGCCGGTGGAGATACGCGGCAGCCTGCCGAGCGGTCACGCGCCGCTATGCGACGAGGCCGTAGCGATGAAAAACGAAGTGTTCTCGCTCCGCAAAGGCAACGGCAAGCACTATCTCAATCTGTCAAAACTTTACAACCCCGAGGGAACAGGATTCACCCAAATCCTTATCCCCCGAAATATGCAATATTACCGCGCTAAGCGGCTCGAATTAGGTATCACCCGATGACCTCAACTAAAACTTTAAGAAAGAAGATGGCAAAGGCTGCATTACTGACAGTTATACTACTTATCTGCTCCAATATTTTTATGACGTTTGCTTGGTACGGTCACTTGAAATTGCAAGAGGCCGGAGTGAGCAGCAATTGGCCTCTGATAGTGGTGATTTTAGTGTCGTGGGGCATCGCGCTGATAGAGTACTGCTTTATGGTGCCGGCCAATCGCATAGGCTTCGATGGCAACGGCGGTCCCTTCTCGCTCATTCAGCTCAAGGTGATACAGGAGGTGCTCACGCTGGTGACCTTCACCATCTTCACCGTCATCTTTTTCAAAGGCCAACAGCTTCACTGGAACCATTTCGTGGCCTTCGTGCTGCTGATTTTCGCCGTGTTCTTCGCATTCCTCGACCGCTGATATGGCCGCACACAGCGTCGTAATCAGCGAGTGCAGCATCTCGGCCGGCCAATACGCCCGGCTGGTGGCGCGCGCTTTCGCGGCCGATTGGTGGCCGGCGATGCTCATTGCGGTATCGGTGCTGTTGATGCTTGCAATCCACGATGTGCGCTGGATAATAGTGGGGCTGATGCTCATCTTCTTGGTGCTGCCTATGGCCGTATTCTTTTTCTTCGCATGGCAGTGCACCAAGCCTGAAGCCTGCCACTCCATAATGTCGAAAAGCGTGCTCATAGATGACGAAGGCGTGACCTTAACGGCAACAGATACCGGGCGCAGCACGCTACTTGAGTGGAACAAATTCGGCAAAGCGTACATAGGAGGTGACCGGCTGATACTGAAGCTCCGTGACGGCCGCTATTCGCTGCTGGTGCTCCCTTGCGCCGCCGAGCAGCTTCCCGAGCTGCGAGAGCTGGTAGCCCGCCACTTAACCTAATGGTAGCTATGGGAATGATAGTAATTATAAGAATAATGAAGGGTGGGTTGATGGGCGAGGCGAGGTTCGCAATTTGACGCTTTGGGTAGGCATTTAGGGCCGATTTGAGGGCGCTTGGCGTGTCGTATTGGTTTTTGTCGGAAAAATGTAGTAACTTTGCAAAAATGTGGGCATACCGGAAGGCTGTTTTTTCCGCGCGCCCTGTTAATATAACTTAATATAGAATGCAAATTACCGTAAAGCAACTTGCTGCGATGGTGAACGGCACAGTGGAGGGTAATCCCGAAGCGGTCATCACCACGTATTCCAAGATAGAGGAAGCGACCGAGGGCGCTCTGTCGTTTATCGCCAATCCCAAATACGCTCATTTTCTCTCCACCACTAAAGCCACGGCTGTGCTTGTGGCTCAAGACTTTGAAGCCGAGCAGCCGCATAGTGCCACGCTGATACGTGTGGCCGACCCGTATGCCACGCTCGCCCAGCTTCTGAACTACGTCGATTCGATGCACCATCCCAAGCGCCAAGGCGTGGAGCAGGGGGCAGTCATCGCTGAGGGAGTGGAGCTGCCGGCCGATGTGTATGTCGGGGCACTGACCTACATCGCCAAAGGCGTAACCATAGGCGCGGGCACCGAAATCGACCCACAGTGCCATATAGGCCAGAACGTGACGATTGGTAAGAACTGCATCATTCACGCGGGCGTGAAGATTGAGCACGACTGCGTGATAGGCGACTATTGTATCATTCAGCCCGGAGCCGTGATAGGCGGCGACGGTTTTGGCTTCGCGCCCCACGATGGGCACTATGAGAAGATTGCTCAGGTGGGCAATGTGGTGCTCGAAGATTATGTGGAGGTGGGAGCCAATACCACCATCGACCGCGCCACGATGGGCAGCACCGTAATACGCCGTGGCGTCAAGCTTGACAACCTTATCCAGGTGGCTCATAACGTGGAGATAGGCGAAAACACCGTGATGGCCGCGCAAGTGGGCGTGGCCGGCTCCACCAAGATAGGCAAGAACAATATGGTGGGCGGCCAAGTGGGCTTCGCAGGCCATATCCACGTGGGCGACGGCAACCAGTTTGGCGCGCAAAGCGGCGTGCCCAATAGCGTGGGCGACGCCAATCGCTTGATAGGCTCGCCGGCAATACGCGACCTTGACTTCGCCCGCCAGGTGGTTTATCTCAAGCGTATGGCCGACCTCATAAAGCGCGTCAACGAATTGGAAAA
>CAMHGU010000028.1 GCA_946184715.1 uncultured bacterium
CGACTCCGCGGGGGCGGCGGCGAGGGCTTGCAGCATAGCGTCGCGTCGGGCGGTGAAGGCATCGAAGGTGTCGAAGACGTCGGCCAGCGCGGCGGTGCTGTTGTCGGTCTGCTGCCGGTAGAGGTCGGCGCCCACGGCGGCACTCGCGGTGCGGCCTTGCAGGGCATCGCTGACGCCCGAAATCTGCTGGAAGAGCTTCATCTCCAGGGCCAGCAGCTCGTGGGCGCCGCCCGGATTGCCCGAGGTGACAAACTGGCGCGGAATCTCCTCGGCGCTGTCGTAAGGGATGATGCCGTTGGGCTTGCGCCACGCCTCGCGCAGGTTCTCCCAAGTGAATCCCGTGGGCAACGCCGTGGTGGGATATAGCAGCACGCCCTTGGCGCTCGACTCTATGACGTTATCGACCACACTGATAAGGCGGTTTATGTACTTCTGCTGGTCGATGACGTCCTCCACAAAGGCGTGCACTTCGCCGTCGGTAAGCGGGTATAGGTTAATGACATAGGGGTGAGAGCCGTGACTATAGGGCGAGCGGTATCGAGCCAACACGTCGCCCATCGGCGACAGCCAGGTGCAGTGCCACGACTGCTCCACAATCCACTTGGTGCGGATAAAAGCCTGCTTGCGGCGACGCCGACGCTCGTTCTCCTTCTCGATGCGGTTGCGGTCGGCGATGGCGATGGTGTAAGGGTCGTGGCGCAGAGGGTCGTAGCAACGCAGCGCCTCGTGTGCCTCGAGGGTCCAGACTTCGACCACGCGGCATCGGCCGTCAGTGGCGTACCAGAACTGGCTTCCGCCGGCGATGTCGCCACCCACAGCAGCGGCGCTACCGAGGATGCGCGAGCCGGCCTCGCGGTCGCTGTAGAGTAGTCGCAGCCACGCCGCGCGCTCGGGGTCATCGCAGGCCAAGTTCACAATCAGCTCGCCTATGCTCCACGAGTGGAGCTGACCTATGATGGTGCAGTCGTAGGCGCGCGGGTCGAGAATGGCGTTGATGAAGAAATGGTTGGGGTTGACGTTGCGCACCGTGGGCAGCTCGGTGTTGAGGCGGCGGCTCATCTCCACCTTCTGGAGCGCGCACCCCGAGATGAGGAACTCTTCGAGCATACGGCTGTCGAGCTCATCGAGACTGTTGCTCAGGTAATGCTCGCGCAGCTCGGCGGCGATGTCGGCATTGCGGCGCTTGTTGCGCCAGTGTCCCACTACGCTTTTGACCAGTTGCCGCATCAGGTTGTTGGTCATCGGTTTGCGGCCCATACGCTCTATCTGCTGGCGCTCGGTGATGCCGATTCCGCCTTCGTAGGCTACGATGTCGTCGAGTTGGTTGCCGTAGGTGAACGCTTTGTTGCGGGCGCGGCTCTTGCGCAGCGCGGCGCAGGCCGTCCAGGCGTCGTAGGCCGCTCCGAGCAGCTCTACATTCTTCTCTTTCTCTTTCATAAGGGAGTGTGGGTGTGATTGGGGTTAAAAATTTCAAGCAATCGACTAATCGAGTAATCGAAGGGTCGAAGGCTCTTGGGGGCAAAATTACCGGGGCTGCCGGCCGCGTGGCGGTCAAAACTGCCTATTGTGTGGTCGTCACCACTCCACAGCCACCACGGCGGCGGCCATCTGAGCCGGTATTGGCGGCGTGAGCTTCGCTATGACAACGCGCCCGCCGGAGGCTTCGGGCCAAAGCTCGCGGCATCGCGCTATGATGCGTCCGGCCACGTGCTCGAGCAGCATCGCCGGCACCGCCATCTCCTCGGTGATGATGGCGCTGAGGCGAGTATAGTCGGCCGTGTGCCTTAGGTCATCGGTCTCAAGAGCCTTGTCGAAGGGGTAATCGAGGCGCAGCGTCACCTCAAAGCGGTTGCCCACCCGTCGCTCCTGCTCCGAGGTACCATGATAGGCATATTCCTGCTGCCGGACTATCTCAAGGGAGCATCGCATAGGTCACTGTTTTTTATCGGGGTCGTCGTCGGGGTTATAGACGTACACATAGGCGCCGAGGTCCACGCCGGAGCCGCCGAGGCGGTCGCGGCCGTAGCGGTCGTAGCGCGCCGAGGCCGGCAGGTAGCTCGCCGAGCCGAAGCCGATGGCCGCGCTGCCGTTGCGCAGCCGGTAGTCGAAGATGTACTTCTCGCGGTCCACGTACCACTTCGGGTCGCCGGCCCAGAGGCAGTTGATGAAATTGGCGTCGTCGGTGCCCTCGGAGCGCAGCAGGGTGTTGCGTATCAGCACGCTCGAGCCTGTGAGGTCGCCTATATTGATGTCGTCGGCAAGGCCGTAGATGATGCAGTTGTCGAAGGTAGCCACCATAGGCGGTGCCGAGCCGGTCACCTGGTCGGGGAGGGCGTAGCCTAAGGTCACAATCGGCTCGCTGATGGCGCTGAAGAGGTAGTAATTGCCGAAGGTGCAGTTGACCATCTTCACCTTGCCGCCTATTAGCTTCACCACGGCGTCGCTGGCCTCACTGAACTCCGTGCCTTCGGCCTCTACCCAGGCGTGGCGCGAATGGAGCACTGAGCCGGCCGAGTTGTGGAGCACGCTATTGAAGATGTGGAGCTTAAGCTGCTCGCTCGAGCACGAGTCGATGGTGACGCCCGTGGCGCTGCTGCGCATATACACATATTGCATCTCATTGCCGAAGCTCGACGGCTTGAAGTTGACGCCGCCCCATTGATTGGACATTATGTCGAAGGCGATGTTGCCCACCACGTGGTCGGTGCGGTCGCCGCGCAGGTCGATATTCTTCTCGGGCGTACCTATTGCTTTGAGGGTTCCCTCCACAAGCATCGCGCCCTTGTCGTGGAAGTAGAGGCGCGCGCCGGGCTGGAGTGTCAGCGTGGCGCCTTCGGCCACGGTGAGAGTGTCGAAAATCACATAGGGCCGCGCCGCCGTGAAGGTGACGTCGCCCTCGATTGTCGGTTTCGTAAGCCTTATCACGTCCTGACCCCAGGCGTCGAGCACCACCTGCTGCTGATTGGTGTTGGTGGTGAAATAGATACGGTCGCGATAGAAGAGCGGGGCGTCATCGCCTTGCTCTTCGATGCGGGCCTGAACGTGGATGAAGATGCTGTCGTTGCCGCGTATGGCCACGTCGTGAAATTCCGTGCCTTGAAGCCCATCAACATTGAGGAAAAACTCGGCGTCGCTCTCGCCGTTGACGTGGATGTCGCTGATACTGACCTGCTTCTTGCCTCGGTTATAGACCGTCAGGCGCACCACCGGAGTGGTGAGGTCGGTAAAGATGGTGTCGAACTTTATGGTGTCGAGCGAGAACTCAAGGCGGTCATTCGGCGACTGGCTGAAGCTGTCGTCGATGCAGCCGGTGGCGGCGATTGTGAGCGCCACCAGCATCAGCAGGCTATATAAGGTACTCTTCATAAGATAAGCGGCAACGGCGCGAGGCCGCGCGAAATATATACACTATCAATAACGTAAAACGCCGCCCTTTATTGCCCGCGCTCGGCAGCGCCGCGCGTGGCCGGCTGCCCCTGCCGAGCCGAAAAGTGACAAATTATTTTGCCATCAGCCCGATAATGCCTATATTTGCAACACATAAGGCGACCCGCCCCCGTGGCGAGGCGCCACATTATAATGATAATAAACTCAACGTTCTATATGAAACGACTGCTACCCCTCCTGCTGCTGGCCGTGCTGATACTCAGCGGCTGCGGCTCCTCCAAGAAAGTGACTTATATGCAAGACCTCAACGCCCGCGGCACCGCAAGCGACGACCTTGAGCAGATACCGCAAACGGTAGAGACCCGTGTGATGCCCGGCGACCTCCTCGACATCACCCTGACGGGCTTCAACGCCGAGGCCCTCAAGCCGTTCAACCGCACCAGCCAGCTGATGGAGGTTGACGGTAGCTCGGGCGGCAATATGCGCACCACCAATGCCGGCAACAGCACTGTGTATTACCTCGTGGACGAAAACGGCTACATCGAATTTCCGGTGGTGGGCCGCATCCACGTGGGCGGAATGACCAAGGCGCAGGTGATGGAGGCCATTGCCTCGGCAGTGTATCCGCGCTATCTGAGCGAGCGGCCTTCGGTCGATGTTCGCTTCCGCAACTTCCGCGTCAGCGTGCTCGGCGAGGTGAAGTCGCCGGGTGTGTATCGCGCCGACAATGAGCGAATGACGCTCTTCGAGGCCCTCGCCACCGCCGGCGACCTCCTCATCTCCGGCCGCCGCGACAACGTGATGCTCGTGCGCACTGATGGCGACGGCAAGAAGCACATCCATCGTCTCAACCTCAACGACAAGAACATCGTGCTCTCGCCTTACTACAACCTGCAGCAGAACGACGTAATCTACGTGGAGCCCAACTCGGCCCGCGCCCAGCAGTCGTTTACCATTCCGCCGGCACTGACGCTGACGCTCTCATCGGTGGGTACACTTATCTCCATCACCACCCTCATCTTGACAATCACCAAGAAGTAGTCAACCCTTCCTAATCCCCTTCGGCTCTTATGGTTATCCAACGAATACAAAATCTGATGCTCTTTGTGGCAGCCGCTCTGCTGGCCCTCTTCATCTTTATGCCGGTGGCTACGCTCACCAATGCCGACGGCGCCACCTACGCCCTCTCGGTGCTCGGAATGGAAGTCACGCCGGCCGCCCGCGGCGCCATCGACGCCGCCAATGGTGTGGCCTCGGTCATTCACTACAACCTGCCCTTCGCCATCGTGGGCGCCATCGTGGTAATTCTCCCGCTGGTGGCTATCGCACGATTCAAAAACCTGCGCTCGCAGCGTATCGCCACAATAGCAGCCCTGCTCATCACGGTGTGCTACGCCATCGCCGTTGTCATTATGATTTGGCTCCAGGCCAAGGTGATAGGCACCGACGACGTCACCCTCAACATCAGCTGGGGGCTGCTCCTCGGCGCCATTATAGCTATGATAGTGGCCATCAGAGGCATCACCCACGACCGCAAACTGCTCCAGAGCTACGACCGCCTGCGCTGAGGCCTCCCCGTTTTCGCTCGCGATGCTTATCATCAGCAACAGCCTGTTGCCCTTCGGTAGCGACTACTATGCCATCAACCTCTTCGGCATAATATTCGTGAAACATAGCCGCAGCCTCACCGCCGTGCAGCGCAACCACGAGTATATCCACACGCGGCAGATGCGCGAACTGCTCTACGTGGGCTTCTATATCCTCTATGTGCTGGAGTGGCTCCTGCGCCTGGCCATATATCGCAACCAGAGCCGCGCCTATAGCAGCATCAGCTTCGAGCGCGAGGCCTATGGCCACCAGGCCGACCTCGACTACGCCCGCCACCGCCCCCTCTTCGCGCAATGGAGGCGCGCCACACCCCGATGACCGAGCACCTCGACAGCATAGTGCTCCACGTCACCCGCTACTCCGACAGCTACTCCATAGCGCAGCTGCTCACCAAGCAGCGCGGCCGCATCAGCCTGCTGCTCCCCATAGGCAGCAGCCCCGCCAAGCGCCGTCGCGCCGCCCTCTTCCTGCCGCTCTCTCAGCTCGAAATCGTGGCCAACTTCGCCGCCGGGCGCGACCTGGCCACGCTGCGCGAATCGGCGGCCATCGACCTCCACCCCCGCGTCCACGCCGACCCGGCACGTAGCGCAATTGCAATGTTTGTGGCCGAGGTGGTGGCACGCGTGGTGCAGGGCAACGAGGACAGCGCGGCTCTCTACGCCTTCGTAAGCCAAGCCGTGGCGATTCTCGACCGCTCGCCACGCTCTCCCGCCAATTTCCACATCTGCTTTCTCTACCACCTCGGAGCATTGCTCGGCATCCGCCCCGATGTGGACACCTACACCGAGGGTGCGTCGTTCGATATGCTCGAAGGCGTATTCACCCGCGGCGGCAACCCCTCAGCCACCCTCCTCGACCCTGACCGCGCCCGCGCGCTCCACGCCATCACCCGCATCACCTTCGCCAATTACCACCTCTTCCGCTTCAACCGCGACCAGCGCCACGAAGTCGTCACCTCCATCCTCCGCTACTACCGCCTCCACAACAGCACCCTCGGCTCGCTCCGCTCCCTCGACGTCCTCTCCCAGCTCTTCGCCTGAGCCACGCGCAGCCATAGCGCCTATAGCATCTATAGGCTCTATAGAAACTATAGGGGGCATCAAGGGCGGAGAGCGTCAGCCTTTGCGGTAGCGCTGGGGCGACTGGCCCACCTTGTTCTTGAAGTACTTGCCGAAAAGCGACTGGTCGCGGAAGCCCAGCTCAAGGGCTATCTCCTTGATGGTGGCCGACGACGACCGCAACATCACCTTAGCCGACATCAACACGAAGCTGTCGATCCACTCGCTGGCCGTCTTGCCCGTGAGGGCCTTGAGACTCTCGGTGAGGTACTTGGCCGAGATGCAGAGCTTATCGGCGTAGTACTGCACGGTGCGCTGCGTAAGGCATTCGCGATTGGCAAGGTTGAGGAAGTCCGACACCAAGCGCTCGCGCTGCGACAATCGCTCCGGCATCCGGCGCGAACGCGCGTCGTGATATATCGTCAGCACCTCATAGATTATAGCCTGAAGCAGCGTCGAGATGAGCTTCTTGGCGTAAGGTCCGGTGGCGCGCCGCATCTTGTCGAGGATGTAGTCGTGGGCCTGCGAGATGTCGGCCGCTTGCTCGGGGGTCAGCTCTATGAGTGGGTTCTCGCGGAAGCCTACCACGATGGGAAGCACAGTGTCATGATTGGGCACGATATAGGGGTAGGCCTGGCGTGCTACGCTGATGTTTTTGGACTTGAAGCCGGGGCCTATGTGGTAGCCCTCGAGCACGCGGTCGGGCATCATAAGCAGCAGCGAGTTCTTGCGCAGCTCATAGCGCTTAAGGTTCAGGTCCACACTGCAAGTGCCCTCGGTGCAGAGCACCAGGATAGGTATCTTGAGCCGCACCGGCCTATCGGGCAGGGCTATGCGACTGAAATCTTCAAAGATGAATATCTCCTGTTCCAGATTCTCTACGTCGGCAAGCATACTCGCCGAGCCTTCTACGATAGTATTCGACAACATATAGGTTCCGTTATATGCCACAAAAATAGTAAAAAGTTGGAACATAGCGCAATAGTTGAGGAAAAATATTCCAATAAAGTGCATTACGCCGTCAAGAATATGGCCACACTACGCCGGAGCGCAACCATCGCGGGCGAGGGCTGCGCTCCGGCGCTTTGTGGGCGCTATAGCAATAGGCTATGTCAGTAGGCGGTGATGGCGGTGACCACGTCGTGCGACTCGCGGCGCCAGAAGAGACGACCGCGGTAGTGCTTATAGTGCAGCGTCACTTTGCGGCCACGACCCTGGAAGTAACGGGCGATGTCGGCAATGGAATCGTTCTCGATGGTGAAGGGGAAATCGGAGCGGTAGAAGTGGGTGGTGTCGTCCACGGCCATCTCGGTAACCATCTTTCCTTCGATGGTCTTGAAGAGACGGCCGGTGCGCTGCACCTCCACGATGTAGCCTTTCACCTGGCTCTCGCTCTGCACGGAGTAGTAGCGGAAGTAGAGCCACACCATCAGGAGCAGCACCACGAGAGCAGCTGCCGCAATGATGCGGCGCAGCCGGCGCAGACGCGGCACGTCGATAGTGTTCTCGCGCTCGGTGCGCTCCTCTATCTCCTCAGGGGTAGGCTCCGGGGGCGCGGGTTCTTCCTTATCGGGTAGGTCGGGGCCATCGAAGAAGTCGTCGAAGTCGTCGTTATCTTTCATCGCTGTGTCTTGTCAATATGGGGTGTGAATTGTAATCGGTTAGAGTTTCATACCACCGTCGGCCGTGCGCTCCACGGTGATTTGGCCGGTCGCGATGCGGTGGCGCTCCACGTAGAAGAACACTATGGAGTAGATACCAAGCAGGATGAGCATCAGAGTCTGCGCGCCCCACACCACCATCGCGAACGTGGAGGCGTTGACATCGAGGTTGTTGGGGTCGAAGGGCGAGCCGATGCCGTAGAGCGAGAGGCCGAAGATGATGGCCAGATGCCAGGCGCCGAGGCCGCCGTTGGTGGGGATACCCATACCTATGCTGCTGAGCACGAAGAGCACCAGCGTGGCTACTACGCCCAGCTCGGCGGTGTAGCTGAAGGCGAAGGTGGCCACGTAGAGCTGCATAAAGTAGCAGCCCCATATCAGCACGGTGTAGAGCAGGAAATGCCACTTGCCCTCCATTCGGGCGATGACGGCGAAGCCCTCCCAGAGGTTGCGCACGGCCGTGCGCACTTGGGTCACCACCTTATTCTCGGAGCGGCTGCGGAACAGCCACACGAGGGCGACGATGCCGGCGGCCACCACTCCCCAAGTCACCGGCGACGTGGCCGTGCGGATAAGGCCGTCTTTCACCTGAGGATAGGTGTCGAGGAAGGCCCAAAACGCATCTTGCGCAAGGAAGAAGGTGAACACCGTCAGCAGCAGCACGGTCAGGGTGTCGGCCAGGCGGTCGCCTATCATTGAGCCTACCACCGTGGTGAACGAAGTTTTCTGCCGATCGGCCACATAGATTGAGCGCCACACCTCACCGGCGCGCGGAAACACAAGGTTCATTGCGTAGCACCCGAAAATCGACATTATCAGCGAGCTGAGCGGCGCTTTGATGCCGAGACCGCGCAGCTGCAGCCGCCAGCGCATAGCCCGAAAGATGTGGCTGAACACGCTGATGGCCATCGCCAGCACTATCCACCAATAGTTGATATCGGTGCGCATTATATCGAGCATTTGGCTCGTATCTATCTTGCTGTAAAGCCAATATATAAGGCCTACGCCGATGGCCAGAGGAATCACCACCTTGGCCACCGCGCCGATTATTTGCTTTGGAGTTCGCTTTTTCAAAATCTTTGAGTAACTTTGTAACGTACAAAGATAGGCAATAAATGGAACTATGCGAAATGTAAGGCCAAAAAAATCGTTGGGGCAGCATTTCTTGACCGACCTCAGCATAGCGGAGCGGATAGCCGCCACGCTCGACCCTTATCGCGGCACCCCGGTGCTGGAAGTGGGGCCCGGGATGGGTGTGCTCACCCAGTTCCTCGCCGAGCGAGGTCACGACCTCACGGTGGTGGAGCTTGACCGCGAGAGCGTGGCCTATCTGCACCACCGCTTCCCGCAGCTCGACGGCCGCATCATCGAGGCCGACTTCCTCGGGCTGCCTCTCGACCGCTTTGCCCGCGATGCAAAGCTCTGCGTCATAGGCAACTACCCTTACAACATCTCCTCGCAGATTTTCTTCCATGTGCTCGAATATCGCAACCTCGTGGCCTGCTGCAGCGGTATGCTCCAGAAAGAGGTGGCCGAGCGCATCGCCGCCAAGCCCGGCAGCAAAACCTACGGCATCCTCTCGGTGCTGATTCAAGCCTGGTACGACGTGGAGTACTGCTTCACCGTGGAGCCCCACGTGTTCAACCCGCCGCCGAAGGTGAAATCAGGCGTGGTGAAGCTCACCCGCAACGACGTCACCGACCTCGGCTGCGACCATCGACTATTCCGCTCAGTGGTCAAGACCGCCTTCGGCCAGCGCCGCAAGACCCTCCGCAACTCCCTCCGCCCGCTATTTGCCGCTAAGCCCGAGCTGCTCGCCGACGACATCTTCGGCAAGCGCCCCGAGCAACTCTCGGTGGCCCAATTTATTGAATTAACCCGTACTGTCCAATCCCTTCAACCATCAATGGAGAAATGAAAGAGCTGACACGTGAATATATCGACCGCTTCGAGCAGTGGTGCCACGAAGGCCAGAAGGAGCAGGCCCAGGCCGAGCTCGCCGAGATGCACCCCGCCGACATTGCCGAACTCATAGCCGAAATCGACGACGACGATGTGGCTCTTTTCATCCTCGAGCTGCTCGACGACGAAAAGGCCGCCGACACCCTCATGGAGCTTGACGAGGACGAGCGCAAGCCGCTCCTCGACCGCCTCTCCAATGAGCAGATCGCCAAGCGAATGCTCGAGCACCTCGACACCGACGATGCCGTCGACCTTATCCAGGAGCTCGACAAGGAGGACCAGGCCGAGGTAATTAAGCACATCGACGACGTGGAGCAGGCCGGCGACATCATCGACCTTATGAAATACGACGAGGACACCGCCGGCGGCTTGATGGGCACCGAGATGATCGTCGTCAACGAGAACTGGTCGATGCCCGAATGTATCAAGCAGATGCGCCTCCAGGCCGAGGACATGGACGAAATCTACAACGTGTACGTGGTCGACGATGACAACCGCCTGCGCGGTGTGCTCCCGCTCAAGAAGATGGTCACCCACCCCTCGGTGTCGAAAATCAAGCACGTCATCGAGGACGACCCCGTGTCGGTAACCACCGATACGCCTATCGATGAGGTGGCCCTCCTCTTCGAGAAGTACGACCTCGTGGCTATGCCCGTAATCGACTCGATAGGCCGGCTCGTGGGGCGTATCACCGTCGACGACATTATGGACGAAGTGCGCGAGCAGAGCGAGCGCGACTATCAGTTGGCTTCGGGTATCGCCACCGACGTGGAATCCGACGACAGCATCTTCGCCCAGACCAAGGCGCGACTGCCCTGGCTCATTATCGGTATGATAGGCGGTATCACCACGTCGCTCACCATAGGCAGCTTCGGCGAGGACCTGATGCGGGTGCTTCCGGGTGTGGCCCTGTTTATGACCCTCATAGGCGGCACCGGCGGTAACGTAGGCACCCAGTCGTCGGCTATCGTGGTGCAAGGCCTCGCCAGTGGCTCCCTCGACATCAAGCGCGCCGGCCGTTACATCCTCAAGGAGTTGTGTGTGGCGCTATTCAACGCCCTGATTATCTCGGCTATCGTGTTCGTGTACAACTCGCTCCGGCCCGTGGGCGACCCGCATCAGGCCCACGTGCTCACCATCGCCGTCTCGGCCTCGCTCTTCTGCGTGGTAATCTTCGCCTCGGTATTCGGCACCCTCGTGCCACTCACCTTCGAGAGGCTCAAAATCGACCCCGCGATAGCCACCGGCCCATTCATATCCATCACCAACGACATCGTGGGCATCTGGATGTATCTCCACATCAGCTCGATGCTCTACTATGCTCTGGTTTAGAGCTTTCCTTCTTTCATCAGCTTATTAACCATCAATCATATTTTAACCATAGCTACCTGATTTACAACAATGGGAAAAGTAGTAATCATAGGGTGTGGCGGTGTTGGCACCGTGGTGGCGCACAAATGCGCCCAGAACCCCGACGTCTTTGAAGAGATAGTAATCGCCTCGCGCACCCTCGCCAAGTGTGAAGCGCTCGTAAAAGCAATAGGCAAGCCCAACGTGAAGGCCGACACCGTCGATGCCGACAGCGTGCCTCAGCTCGTGGAGCTGCTCCGGCGCCATAAGCCCGACATCGTCATCAACGTGGCCCTGCCCTATCAGGACCTCACCATTATGGACGCCTGCCTCGAGTGTGGCGTTAACTACCTCGACACCGCCAACTATGAGCCGCGCGACGAGGCCCACTTCGAGTATAAATGGCAATGGGCCTACCGCGAGCGATTCGAAAAGGCCGGACTCACGGCTATCCTCGGCTGCGGTTTCGACCCTGGCGTCTCGGGCGTGTTTACCGCCTATGCCGCCAAGCACCACTTCGGCCAGATGCACTACCTCGACATCGTGGACTGCAACGCCGGAAACCACGGCAAAGCCTTCGCCACCAACTTCAACCCCGAAATCAACATCCGCGAAATCACCCAGAAAGGCCGATACTACAAGGACGGCAAGTGGGTGGAGACCGAGCCGCAAGAGATTCATAAGACGCTCAACTACCCCAACATCGGCCCGCGCGAGTCGTATCTGCTCTACCACGAAGAGCTCGAGTCGCTCGTGCTGAACTTCCCCACCATTCGCCAAGCTCGCTTCTGGATGACCTTCGGGCAGGAGTATCTCACCCACCTGCGCGTGATTCAGAACATCGGCATGGCCTCAATCGAGCCTATTATGTACGAAGGCCGTGAGATAGTGCCGCTGCAATTCCTCAAAGCCGTGCTCCCCAACCCGCAAGACCTCGGCACCAACTACCACGGCGAGACCTCAATCGGCTGCCGTATTCGCGGCATCGACAAAGAGGGCAAGCCGCTCACCTACTACATCTGGAACAACTGCAGCCACGAGGAAGCCTTCAAAGAGACAGGTATGCAGGCGGTAAGCTACACCACCGGTGTCCCCGCTATGACCGGCGCTATGATGTTCCTCAAAGGCATCTGGCGCAAGCCCGGCGTCCACAACGTGGAGGAGTTCGACCCCGACCCGTTCCTCGACGTGCTCAACCGCCAAGGCCTCCCCTGGCACGAAGAGCTCAACGGCGACATAGAGCTGTAATCAGCTAATTATAAACCCTTTAATCACCTAAAGCTATGAAACGTACTATCACCGCGATGCTGATAGCAGGCATCGCAATCATCGCCGGAGCCTTTACGGCTTCAGGCCATGTAACCGCTACCATCAACGGCGCTATCGACCACGAAACGTGGAAAGGCGGCGCCGCGTCCTCCGTCACCGTAAGCGGTATCCCGCAGTCGGTCGAGGAGTTTGCTGCCCTGCGTGAGCAGTTAGGCCGCGAGCCGCAAGGCGCCGTGGCTTTGACGCTCCTCGCCTTCGAAGTGTTCCACCAGCACGGCGAAGAGATGGGCATTGAGTGCCTGAAGCTCTGCGCCACCGAGGGCTGCATCAACGCCGCGCGGCAGCAGCTACGCGACAAGCTACGCGACGACGACCCCACGGGTTACGCACGCCCCTACCAAGTGGCATCCTTCATCAAAGGCGCAACCCCCGAGAACGGCTACAACCCGCCCAAGCCCTACGTCTTCGAGATGATGGTCGATAAAGCGCAGCAGTACCAGTGGAGCAACTTCCTCGACAGTATGGTTCTCTACATCCGCGTGAAATCAGCAGGCACCTCCACCGGCAGCCAGCAAGCCGAGGTCATCAGCCCCGACGACGAGTACTTCTACGTCAACAACTGCCCCGGCTTCTACTACCAGTGCCGTCAGATAAGCCGCAAAGCCAAATTCCTCGGCCTCTAACCCCTCCAACACTTAACCAATAACCCTCGACCCCTATGAAACGGATAATGATTGTGGCAGCGATGACGCTGCTGTGGCTCGCCGGACGAGCCGATTCGCCCCTTACCTCTACCGACATCGCATCGGCCTACGACGACTGCGAGATGGTGCAATACGCCATCCAGCTCCAGAACGGTGAGAACAACGAGCTTCGCACCTCCATCCTCTACTGGCTCTCCGATGCCGAGGCTCCCGTCGATGAGCGCATCGCCGTAGTAAATAAGCTCGGCTGGAACTTCGACGGCAAAATCAGCGGCGACCAGCTCGAAGAGTATCTGATGCGCCGCCACAAGCTCGACAAGGCCGCCGACCTCGCCTCAAAACTCGACGCCGAGACCCTCATCGTGCTGGCCTACACCAAGGCGATGAGCAACTACTTCAACGTGACCGATGCCGCCGAGCTTGGACATAAAGCCGTGGAGAAAAACAAGAACAAGAGCTTCACCGTGGCATTCATCTCAGCCCTCATCGACGCGCAGATATGGCTCGACAGCGACTGGAATATGGTCTATAACGTGGTGGCAAAAGCGCTCACCGACGACACCCTGCGCCGCGATATGCGCCAAGCCGCCGTCGATAGCGTGATGGAGTACATCAACCTCTACGAGAAGTATTGATAGCCGCAATGCCGGGCATCGAGCCTTGACGTGAACACCTTCGTGCTGATAATAGGGCTGCTGTCGCAGCTGTGCTACGGCGCGCGGCAGCTGGTGCAGTGGATAGTGACCGAACGGCTGCGGCGCGTGGCCTCGCCCACGGGCTACTGGGCATTCTCGCTTGCCGGCTGTTGCTTTATGCTCTGGTACGGCTGGCTGCGCACCGACATCGTCATCCTGCTCGGGCAGGTGCTGTCGTTCTACGTGTATGTGCTCAACCTCGATTACAAAGGCGCGTGGGGCAAGCTGCCGCGGCTGCTGCGGGTACTCCTCTACGCCGTGCCTGTGGTGGCTATCGCCGGCATCGCCGTGCGCGCCCCGCAGCTTATCGACCGCTTCGTCCACAACCCCCTCATTCCGCTCTGGCTGATGATCTACGGTGCCGCGGCACAGCTCATCTTCATCAGCCGCTACGCCTATCAGGTGGTGGTGAGCGTGCGAAGCCGTGAGTCGCTGCTGCTGCCCCCATTCTGGATAATCAGCATCGTGGGCGCCACGCTCATCTTCATCTACGGCCTGCTGCGCCGCGACCCCATCCTGCTGATGGGCCAAAGCGTAGCCATCGCCATCTTCGCCCGCAACCTCTGGTTCGGCCTCACTCACGGCACCCAGCGAACCGACAAAACCCGCCAATCACATTAATTTTGGCAAAAATTCGCCCGAAATCTTGGTAATGACGCGCGAAAGCAGTAACTTTGCCGCGGTTTTCGGACCTTTCGGGGCGTAGCGCAGTTGGTAGCGTGCCACGTTCGGGACGTGGAGGTCGCTGGTTCGAGTCCAGTCACCCCGACACAAAGCACGGAGCGCAATCATCGCAGGATGGTTGCGCTCCGCTTTTGCTTGG
>CAMHGU010000029.1 GCA_946184715.1 uncultured bacterium
CAAATCATCTATCGCAGCAGTCTGCAAAACTTCCTCATCGACACCGGCGAGGAGGTGATACTCGTTGACACCGGTTTCAAGACCGGAATGGCTGCCCCGGCCAAGAAGCTCGGCGCTCCGCTTTATATGGGCGAGCGTGTCGATGACTATATGGCCTCACTCGCAGCGCTGGGCTACAAGTCCGAGCAGGTGACAAAGATTCTCATCACCCACAAGCATCCCGACCACAGCGATTGCATCGAGTGCTTCCCGCAGGCCAAGGTGTACATCTCGGCCGAGGATGCCGATGCCCTGAAGCTCACCGGCGACAACATCGTGCGCGCCACCTACGGGCAGCCCTACCACAACTTCCCCAATGCGCAGCAGGTGGCCGACGGCATCTGGTACATCGAAGCCAAGGGCCACACTCGAGGCAACAGCATCGTCATCGCCGAGTGCGATGGCCTCTTCTATATGTTCCACGGCGATGTCACCTACTGCGACGCCGCCCTCAAGGCCAATAAACTCAGCATCGTATTCGAGGACAAGGAGGCCGCGCGCGTCACTCTCGACCGCGTGCGCGAGTTTGTGAAGAACAACCCCACCGTGTATCTCTCCACCCATTGCCCCGAAGGCTACGAGAACCTGGCGATGAAGCGCGTGATGAAGCTGTAACGAGCCGGCGCTCTGCAATTAATATCGGGCGGCGCTTGCGTAAGTGAGCGAATATGACTACTTTTGCACTATCTATCCGAAAAAGGAACAAATAATCGACATAACCAAACCCGTATGATTAATTCACAGGACATTAAAATCGGTACTTGCATCCGCATGGATGGCAAGCTTTATTTCTGCATCGACTTCCTGCACGTGAAGCCCGGCAAGGGCAATACCATCATGCGCACGAAGCTCAAAAACGTGGTTGACGGACGCGTGCTCGAGCGCCGTTTCGACATCGGCGAGAAGCTCGAAGACGTGCGCGTGGAGCGCCGCCCCTTCCAGTATCTCTACAAGGATGGCGACGACTACGTGTTTATGAACCAAGAGACTTTTGAGCAGGTCAATATCCTTCACGACGTAATCACCGGCGTTGATTTTATGAAGGAAGGCGACACCGTAGAGGTGGTTATCGATGCCTCCAACGAGCAGATACTCTTCGCCGAGATGCCCGCCAAGACCGTGCTTAAGGTGACCTACACCGAGCCGGGTCTCAAAGGCGACACCGCGACCAACACCCTCAAGCCCGCTACCGTGGAGACCGGCGCCGAGGTGCGCGTGCCGCTGTTTATCAACGAAGGCGAGCTCATCGAGATCGACACCCGCGACGGCAGCTACGGCGGCCGCGTCAAAGTGTGATGCTCATCGATTCACCCTTTTACAGGCGCCCGGCCCTCCTCGCGAAGGCCGGGCGTCTGCCTTTCCCGCCCTCTCTCCCCAATCGTTACTATCGTCACTCACGTTATTAACGTCATTCACGTGATTGCCGCCGAAGGCCGATGGCCGCAATAATTTTTTTGGAAGAAAAAGCGGGGCGGGGCGCTTGTAAATGAGAAAAATTGTGTAACTTTGCAGTCGCATTTCCGTAAGGCACAAGAAGTAGCGGCGCCGATTGCAGCCGCTCGCCGAGCCGGGTTAACTTGTAATCATTATTTATAATGTACGCAATTGTTGAAATTCAAGGACAGCAGTTCAAGGCCGAAGCCGGCAAGTGGCTGTATGTTCACCATCTCGGAGCAGATGTGAAGGAAGGCGACGAAGTGACCTTCGACCGCGTTCTCCTCATCGATGCCGACGGTGCCGTCACAGTAGGTGCTCCTACAGTGGAAGGCGCTAAAGTAGTTTGCGAGGTAAAACGTCCCCTCGTGAAAGGTGATAAGGTAATCGTCTTCAAGAAGAAGCGTCGTAAAGGTTACCGCAAGCTGAACGGTCATCGTCAGCAGTTCACCCAGGTAGTGATTAAAGACGTAGTTGCATAACCCCTAAAACCCCTTAGTCGTATGGCACATAAAAAAGGTGTAGGTAGTTCGAAAAACGGACGTGAATCCGAAAGCAAACGTCTTGGCGTTAAGAAATTTGGTGGCGAATTTGTAAAGGCTGGCAACATCCTGAAGCGTCAGCGCGGCACAGTGCACCACCCCGGTAAAAACGTAGGCTTAGGCCGTGACCACACGCTCTATGCCCTCATCGACGGCACCGTGCTCTTCACCAAGGGCAAAAACGGGCGCGCGTTTATGAACGTTATCCCGGTTGAAACTCCGGCTGAAGCCTAATCAGGCTCCCGCTCTCAATCACTCACAGCGAGGCCCGCAGTCGCAATGACGACCGCGGGCCTCGCCGCTTTGGGCTCGGAAATTAGCTATTGTCGGCAATAATCGCTATATTTGCAGTGAGAAACGAGAACTGATATGGCTGCCCGACACAAGCGTAAATGGCTGCGCCGCACCCTCCTCACCGCCATAGCGATAGCTGTGGCGGGCGGTATAGGCTTTGCCGTGTGGCGGTTGTGGATACACCCGGTGGTGGCCATCAGCATCGTGGAGTATCCTATACGCGGCATCGACGTGTCGGCCCATAACGGCGACATTGACTTCGGCCGTGTGCGCGACGATAGCATCTCGTTTGTCTATATCAAAGCCACGGAGGGCGTGTCGTTTGTGGATAGCACCTTCGAGCGCAACTACGAGCGGGCGTTGACGGCCGGCATCCCCGTTGGGGCCTACCACTTCTTCCGCTTCGATATGAACGGCACCCTTCAGGCCAAGCACCTGCTGCGCAACATCAGCGGCAAGGTGTTTGACCTCCCGCTGGTAATCGATGTGGAGCAGCACGGCAACCCCGAAGTGGTGACCGGCTCGGTGCTGTTCAGGCTGCGCGATATGGTCGATTACCTGCGCATCGTCAACCCCAACATCATCATCTACACCAATGCCAACGGCTACGAGCGCTTCTATCAGGGCAACTTTGAGGATTGCGACCTGTGGATATGCCGTTTCCGCCAGCTCGACCCCAACCTGCCGTGGCTGATGTGGCAGTATAGTCATTGGGGCTCCGTGGCCGGCGTGGAGGGCGATGTGGATCTCGACGTGTTCAATGGCCAGCAGGCTGCTTTCGAGCGGCTATTGGGCGATTATTCCTATTAGTCAACGTAATAATGACCGCCCTTTTGCCGTTATATAAGTTACAAGATATGACAAGATGAAAAGTTACTTTCAAAGATATATACTCATAGCGATATGGCTGCTGGCTACCTCGGCGCTGGCCCACGGCTTCAGCACGGAGAGCTACGCCGGCTCGTCGCGGCTTGCTGAAGGCAAGTGGGTGAAAGTGAGCATCGACGAGAGCGGTATCTATCGCATCACGCCCGACAATCTGCGACAATGGGGTTTCAGCGACATCAACGCCGTGAGGGTGTTCGGCTACGGCGGCGCCCCCATCTCTGATGTGCTCTCGGCCGAGAACACCGTTGACGACCTGCCGCAAGTGCCGGTGCTGCGCACCACCGGCGGCCTGCTCTTCTACGGGCAAGGCGTCACCACCACCAAGCGCATCGCCAACGAAGGGATGCAGCTGCTGCAGGTGCAGCACCCCTATGCCACTAAGGCGTGCTATTTCATCACCGAGAATGCCGCCATCGAAGCGGCCGAGCTGAAGCCCGAAGAGCGCACCGCGCAGGGCGGCGCGCCGCTCACTTCGTTTACCGACTACGTATTCCATGAGCAAGAGCTCGTCACCCCCGGCCAAACCGGCCGCCTCCTCCTCGGCGAAGACTTCCGCTACTCCACATCGCAGAATTTCAACTTCGATCTTACCGACATCGTGGCCGGCTCTACGGTTTACGCCCAAACCTCCTTCGGCGCCAAAATCATCAACGGCTCCGGCCGCTTGGCCTACAAGTACAACGGCAACTCCCTCGAGTGGGGCGGCGGCGACGGCATCCGCGGCATCACATCGGTGGCCTATGAGCACGTGCGAATGACCACCGGCGTGAAGAGCTTCACCCTCGACGACAGCAAGTTGAGCTACAACGTGTCGCTCACCTACTCCGGCACCCTCTTTACCGCTCGGCTCGACTATATCACCATTAACTACGAGCGCCAGCTGCGCCTTGCCGGCAATCAGCTGACATTCCGCTCGGCCGCGGCTAAAGATATGGCGCTGAGCAACGCCGGCGCCAACACCCACGTGCTCGATGTCACCACACCGTGGAACGTGGAAGAGGTGGCCGTAGCACTCAACGGCGCCACCGTCACCATCCCCGGGACTTCGGGCGACCGCACCTATGTGGCTTTCAACGACAACGCCTCGTTTCCCTCGCCCGCTAAGGTGGAGGACGTGGTCAATCAGAACCTGCACGCCACCGAGATTCCCGATATGGTGATTATCACCCCGCCGGAGTTTCACACTCAGGCCCAGCGCATCGCCGACCGCCACGCTGCCGACGATGGCTTCACCACCCTCGTGGTCAATCCGCGCGCCATCTACAACGAATTCTCCTCAGGCACCGTCGATTACAACGCCTTCAGACGTATGCTCAAGATGTTCTACGACCGCGACGACGCCACCAACCGCAAGCTGCGCTACCTGCTGATGCTCGGGCGCCCCAGCTACGACAACCGCGAAATCACCGACGCCGTGAAGCGCGACAGCTATCCGCGCCTAATCATCTGGGAATCCGACAACGGTGACAACGAGAACACCTCCTACTGCACCGACGACCTCCTCGCTATGCTCGAGGACGGCGCAGGAATGAATATGGCGGCCGACAAGATATGCCTCTCCATCGGGCGTATGCCCGTCAAGAGCGCCGATGAGGCTAAAGCTATGGTCGATAAGCTCTTCACCTATATGGACAATAAGGACACCGGCATGTGGAAGAACAACGTGCTGATGATTGCCGACGATGAGGACAGCGGCATCCACATGAGCCAGGGCGAAGAGTTTATCAAGATTGCCAAGAGCAATGGTGGCGAGCCGTATCTCTACACCCGTGTGTATCAAGACGCTTACACTGCCGAGAGCGCCGGCTCGGGCCGCGTGTATCCCCAAGCGCGTGCTGATATGTACGGCAAGCTCGCCGAGGGTGTGCTCTGGGCACACTATATAGGTCACGCCAACCCCTCGAGCTGGACCGCCGACGGCCTCTTGACCTCCAGCGATGTGGCTCAGCAGATGTTCTACACCCACCTGCCGATGCTCTACACCGCCACCTGCGAATACACCCGCTACGATGCCGACAACCTCTCGGGCGGCGAGCTGATGTGGCTCAATACCCAGGGCGGGGTGATTGCCCTTATCACCACCGCGCGCGTGGTGTTTATCTCCGACAATGGCGTCCTTGCCCGTCAGGTGGCCGCCCACGTGTTTGAGCGCGATGCCGACGGGGCTTTCCTCCGCATCGGCGACATCCTCACGCGCGGCAAGAACGACTATAACCGCTCCAATGAGAACAAACTGCGCTACACCGTAATAGGCGACCCGGCTATGCGCCTCAACTACCCGAAATACTCTATCACCGTCGATGAAATCAACGGCGAAGTGCCCGACGATCTCGACAAGGATCTCACCATCGAGGCGCGACAGAGCGTGGAAATCGCCGGCACAATCTACGACGCCTCCGGAGCCGAAGCCACCGACTTCAACGGCTACGTCATTCCCAAAATCTACGATGCCGAAACCTCCGTGACCACCCACGGCTACGGCGACGGCACCGAATACGTGTACTACGACCGCAACAACCTCCTCGTGCTCACCCAGGAGCCGGTCACCGGCGGCAAGTTCCGCTTCACAGTGAAGATGCCTTCCGAAATCTCCAACAACTGGAGCCCCGCGCTGCTCAACCTCTACGCCGTCACCACCGATGGCCTCGAAGCCAACGGCAGCAACGAGAAGTTCTATGTGTACGGTTACGACGAGACGGCAATCGAAGATACCAAAGGCCCTGATGTAGAGTACTTTGTGCTCAACTCTTCCAACTTCAAAGATGGCGACAACGTCAACGAGTCGCCGCTGGTGATGGCCGCCTTCAGCGATGAGTCGGGCATCAACCTCTCCAGCGCCGGCGTAGGGCATCAGATGATGCTCACCCTCGACGAGACCACCAGCTACACCGACATCGCCCAGCACTATGTGCCCGCCGAGGGCGGACAGGGCGGTACCATCAAATACCAGCTGAGCGACCTTGTCGCCGGCAACCACTCGCTCCGCTTGCGGGTGTGGGACAACGCCAACAACTCCACTTCCACCACCATCAACTTCAACGTGGTGCCCGGCCTGACGCCTGAGCTTGTCGATGTATATACCAGCGCCAACCCCGCTAAGGAGACCGCCAGCTTCTATGTGGTGCACGACCGCCCCGACGCCACGATGACCGTCACCATCGAGGTGTACAACCTGATGGGACGCCTCGTGTGGAGCTCTACGCAGACGGGCAAGAGCGATATGTTTACCACCTTCCCCGTGCAGTGGAACCTGACCGATATGGCAGGACGCCGTGTAAGCCGCGGCATCTACATCTACCGAGCCTCGGTTGAATCGAACGGCAAGCGCCAGAGCACCAAGGGCAAGAAAATCGCAGTGGCTGCCGAGTGATGAGCGAGATCCCCAAATATCGGCGACTGAGCGAGCTGACGCAGGATATAGGCTACGCCATATATTCCGAGCCTAAGCTCCAGCACCAGTGGATTGTGGCCGAAATCAACGGGCTGAGCATAAGCCGCGGGCATTGCTACTTCGACTTAGTGGAGAAAGAAAGCACCCACGGCAGTATCGTGGCAAAGATGCGCGGCATCATTTGGGCCAGCCGATTCCCGCAGCTGCGTTACAAATTCGAGAGCGCCACGGGTCAGGCGCTGGCCAACGGCATCAAGGTGATGCTGCAGGTCAATGTGACGTGGAACTCGCAATACGGCATTTCGCTTGTGGCCGACGACATCTTTCCGCAATTTACCCTCGGCGACATCGAGATACGCCGCCAAGAGATAATAGCGCGGCTTAAGGCCGAAGGACTTTACGACCTCAATCGCGAGCTGTGCCTGCCCATAGTGGCGCAGCGCATCGCCGTGGTGTCGGCTGCGACGGCCGCCGGCTATGGCGACTTTATGAACCAACTCCGCGGCAACCAGCTCGGTGTCAACTTCCACACCACGCTCTTCCCTGCAGTGCTGCAAGGCGAGCAGTGTGCGCCCTCGGTCATCGCCGCCCTCGACGACATCGCCGCTCGGGCCGAGCAGTTCGACTGCGTGGTGATTATACGTGGTGGCGGCGCCGCAATCGACCTGATGGGATTTGACGACTACGAGCTTGCAGCTCGAGTGGCTCGCTTCCCGCTGCCGGTGATTACCGGTATCGGGCACGAGCGCGACAACACCATTCTCGACCTCATCTCGTGCCGCCGCGTAAAGACCCCCACCGCCGCGGCCGAATATCTGATAGCGCAAGCCGAGGAGTTTGTGGCCAGGCTCGCCGATTGCGCCTCGCGCATAGCCACGGCGGCGCGCGAGATAATGGCCGCAAGCAAGGAGCAGCTCAGCGCCTTGCAGTCGCAGCTACCTCACGTGCCCACCATCATCACCCAGCGCGCCGCGCTCAAGCTGCGCGCCCTCGCCGCGTCAATCCCCGGTGATGCCGCTAAGCGCATATCGATAGAGCGCACCGCTTTGGCCGCAACCACCTCAATCCTCCGAGCCTCGCTCGCCCGCCGCTCCGAGATCGAGACGATGAAGCTCGATGCCATAGCCTCTAAAGTGGAACTGCTATCGCCAGAGGCCACCCTCAAGCGCGGCTACTCCATCACCCGCCTCAACGGCCGAGCCGTCACCTCCATTAGCCGCGTCAAGCCCGGCGATGTGGTTACCACAGTGCTCCCCGATGGCGAGTTCTCCTCTCAAGTCACCCATTAGTATTACACCTTATTATATATATAAGATATGGAAACACCAAGCGAAACGCCCCTCCCCGCCACCTATGCCGAAGCTATCAGCCAGCTCGAGCAGATTGTAGGCCTGATGCAGAGCGACAAAGTCGATATCGACGACCTCAGCCGCTACACCAAGCGTGCCCTCGACTTGCTTAAGCTCTGCAAGCAGCGCCTCGCTGCCACCGATGAGGAGCTTAAGAAGATTCTCGCCACTCTCGAATGACAACTATCAATAAGCCGAAACGATGATTTCAGAGAATTACATAAAGATTTACGAGAAGAGCTTCCGTGAGAACTGGGACCTGCCGGCTCTCACCGATTACTCTACCAAGAAGACGATAACCTACGCCCAGTTTGCCCGCGACATTGCCCGAATCCACATCTTTTTCAAGCAGTGCGGTATCAAGCAGGGCGACAAGGTGGCCCTCATCGGTAAGAATAATGTGAATTGGGTCACCATCTTTATGGCCACCGTCACCTATGGGGCCGTGATAGTGCCGATTCTCGCGGAGTTTAACCCGCAGGACGCGCAGCACATCATCAACCACTCCGAGGCGGTAATCCTTTTCGCCTCTGATCGCGTGGCCGAGCCGCTCGAGATGGAGAATATGCACAATATCCGCGCCATTATCTCCCTCGACACTATGAAGCCCATAGCCGAGAAGGACGGCGAGAAGGTGTCGGCCGCGCTGCGCAATCTCACCCGCCGCTTCAAGAACGCCTATCCCAACGGCTTCGACCGCAACTCCATCAGCTACCCCGATGTGCCCAACGACCGCCTCATCGAGATTAACTACACCTCAGGCACCACCGGCTTCTCCAAAGGCGTGATGCTCACGGCCAACAACCTCGCCGGCAACGTCGTGTACGGTATCAAGTCGAAGCTGCACTTCCGCGGCTCGCGATGCCTGTCGTTCCTGCCGCTGGCCCACGCCTACGGCTGCGCCTTCGATATGCTCACGCCGCTGGCTGTGGGCACCCACATCACCCTGCTCGGTAAGATTCCCTCGCCCAAGATTCTCGTTGCAGCGATGAACGAAGTGAAGCCCGACCTCGTGATATGCGTGCCTCTCGTGCTCGAGAAGATCTATCGCAAGATGATTCAGCCCATGCTCGCCAAGAACGTGATGCGCTGGGCATTGGCAATCCCGCTTCTCGACAGCAAGATCTACACCCAGATACGCAACAAGCTCATCGCGGCCTTCGGCGGCAACTTCTCCGAGGTAATCGTGGGCGGCGCACCGCTCAATGCCGAGGTGGAGGACTTCCTGCGCCGCATCAAGTTCCCCTTCACCGTGGGCTATGGTATGACCGAGTGCGGCCCGCTTATCAGCCACACCTTCTGGAGCGACTTCGTGCCACATAGCTCCGGCCGAGAGCTCAAGGGCATTATGAAGATACGCATCGACTCGCCCGAGCCGGCCAATATCCCCGGCGAGATTCTTGTAAAAGGCGAGAATGTGATGATGGGCTACTATAAGAACGAGGAGGCCACCGCCGCCGTGCTCGATGCCGACGGCTGGCTCCACACCGGCGATATGGGCATCGTGGCCGACGATGGCACCGTGACAATTCGCGGCCGATACAAGACGATGATTCTCACCGCCAACGGCCAGAATATCTACCCTGAAGAGATCGAAGCCAAGCTCAACAATATGCCCTTTGTGGCTGAAAGCCTCGTGGTGGAACGCTCCGGCAAGCTCGTGGCTCTCGTATATCCCGATTACGATATGATGGACTCCGTGGGCATCACCACTGATCAGCTCCCCGCTTCGATGGAACAAATCCGCAAAGAGCTCAACGCTCTCGTGGCTCCCTACGAGCAAATCTCAAAAATCCAGCTCATCGCCAACGAATTTGAAAAAACGCCCAAGCGCTCCATAAAGCGCTATCTATATGCTAATTAGCTCAATTTTTAAGGACAAAACGACGCTCGAAGAAAAATAAAAAATGTGTTGTAAAGCATTTTTTTTGAGAAAAATTCTTGCATATCAAATTTTAGTAGTATCTTTGTAGCGTTTTTGAAGTAAGAAATATTGTTTTATCAACTTAATTAAAAAAGAGAAATGAAAAAGTTAGTTTTATTAGCTGCTGTTGTTTTCAGCGTATCGCTCCTTTCTTGCACTGGTAACGGTGAAGGTAACGCCACTAACGATAGCCTCGTTGCTACCGTGGACAGCGCTGCAACTGCTACTGTTGACACCGCCGCTGCTGTTGTTGACAGCGCCGCTGCTACTGTTGACAGCCTCGCCGCTCAGGCTAAGTAAAAACGACCGCAGGTAATACCCTACGATCTAAAAGCCCGGAAGGTCAAGCCTTTCGGGCTTCGTGTATCTATAAGGGCCATAGAAGATATAGAGGCTCTCCGGGATAGGAAAAGCCGGCTCGGGATTGCTTCACAGCAATGGGGAGCCGGCTATAGACCAATAGAAAAGTTTTATCTGAATTTGTACAGTGCAAATTTCGGCATTATCGGCCGCGGCGGCAATCATCAAATATTGGTAATTTGCCGGCCGCGGCTAATAATATGTTGCTACTGAGCCATCAAGATGTAGCTGCCGAGGTGATTGCTTACTCCTCGCCATCGGGGAAATCGGCGCGCACGGGCTGCTCCTCGGCGGGCTTCTCGGGCAGCTGGCGGATATATACGTCGCGCTGCGGGAACGGAATCTCGATGCCGGCCTCTTGCAGGGCGTTGTAGATGGCCTCCTTTACGGCGCATACGAAGGGTATCTTCTCTTCCACGAGCACCCAGAAGGTGACGAGCAGGTCAACGCTATTGTCGCCGAAGTCGTTCACGACCACTTTGTAGCCTTGCTTGCGGCGAATGATTGAGCGCCCGCCTTTCAGCACGGGCAGTTTCTGCAGCGCTTCCACAATCACTTCGCGAGCGTGATCAACCTTCACACCATAGGCCACGCCCACGGGCACTTTCACGTATTCGTAGCTGTGGTTGCGAGTGAGGTTCTTGAAGTTCTTGTTGAAGAGCGATGTGTTGAGGAATGCTATGATGGAACCATCGAGGGTGGTGATTTGAGTACTCTGATATGAGATGCTCTCCACCTTGCCGAGGATGCCGTCGCACTCGATGTAGTCGCCCACGCACACACGTCCCGACATCAGCGAGAGCCCGTAGATGAAGTTCTCCAGAATGTCCTTCATCGCGAAACCGAGACCGGTGGCCAAGCCTGCCGTGATGAGCGAGATGCCGCTCTTAGGCACCTGGAACAGCACCAGGCCGCCTATGAAGTAGATGCCCCACACGAGGATGGTGATGATATTGTTGGCAAGGGTAAGGTTTACCCTGTAGTTGACGTCGTTCTTGTGCTTCTTGTATTTGATAAAGCGGTAGAGCGAGTGGGCCAGGTAGTTGATGTAGCGGAACACGAAGAACATCACCAGCGCGAGCACGAGCTTGTAGAGCGAGAGCTGTAGCAGTCCGGGCTCGTCGATGAAGATGAAGAAGAACATATTCCGGAATATCTCGTTCATGTCGAACATCTTGGCGGCCATCTCCACGCTCATCAGCACCGAAATGACGGCGAATATGGGCAGCGCGGCTTTGGTGATGAGGTCGAAGAACCACGTGCGGGTGATGTGGTCGCCCTTCTTCATCGCGGTGTTGATGGCGGTAATCTCCTCATCGGTGAGCTGGCGCCCGGCGGGCTTGTTCTTAAGCGCTGCGGCTTCGAGCTTGTCGAGGATAAAGCGGCGCTCATAGAGCATGGCGATGTGGTAGAAGCACACGATGGTGAGGATAAACGCCAGCTGGATTACCCACCACATCATAATCTGCACGGCCAGGAGGGTGTAGCCAATCCAGGCGAGGACTGTGCACACAACCAAAAACACGAGGGCGCACACCGAGAGCACCTTGTCGCTCTCGGCAAGTACATCTCTATGCTTGCGGAGCGTACGCCATTGCCAGATGGTGAACAGGAGCAGCAGGAGCGGGTAGATGAGGTTGACCGCGGTGTTGGGAATGAAGATGATGCGGAACACAATTACGATGAATGCCATCACGATAAACGGCAGATAGGCCTTGAGGCCCGACTTGAGCTGCTCGTCGCGCAGGCGGATAAGCATCGACACGAGGATGGCGAGCAGGAGCCAGGCGAAGTTGATTACCAGCTTGATAGCCATAGCTATGAAGTTGTGGTACACGAAGGAGTTGGCTATGCTGATACTTATGGTGAAGAGCAGCACGCCGCTGGCGAGGCCTATGATGCCTTTCTTGGATTTGAACCAATCGTTGTTCTGCAATCGCTTGGGCAGTAGCCAGCGCATCAGCACCGTGCTGAGCACCGTGGCTATGGCGATGTAGAAGATGATGAAAATGGAGATGCCGAGCAGCACCGGCCCGCGCCATTGGCTCTTCACCGGCTCGCTCTGGCCTTGAAGAGTGCTGTACTTGTCGGTGATGTCCATCTGTGACATTCGCAGCTGCATAGGCAGCGACATCAGCACTCGGAAGTAGTTCTGGCCGCCATTTTCGAAGATGCCTTCGCGTAGCTCGTCGTAGCATTTCATGGCGTAGTCGTTGATGTTCTTTAGGCGCTCGTTGACCAATTCGTAGTAGCGCTTGTCCTCGCTGATGCTTTCGGCCATCGTCACGAGATTGGCGCGGATGGCGCGCGCGTAGGTGAGACAGCGCAGGCGCCGCTGCTGCCTCTCTTGGGAGAGCTTAAACAGCTCTTCCTGGTTGTTCTCGTTGCGGGTGGCGTTCTCAAGCATTCGCAGGCTATCGACCTCGGCGGTGTCGTTGACGAGCGAGTTGTCGTCGTTGAGCCGCGGTGATATGTTTTTCAGGGCCACTATAAGGCTATCGGCACGTGTTATCTCGGTGTTGAGGTACTCGAGAATGCGCGCGTAGGGTACATTCTCGAGTTGGCTGTCGCGATAGAGGTTGGTGGCCTCCTGGCAGGCGTAGGCCATATCGAAGGTGAAGTCTTGGCGCTGCGAGTAGAGCATCAGCGAGATCTGGTCGATGCGCTTCATCGTCTTGACCAGATTGTCGTGCTGCACGGCGGCGCGCTGCTTGTACATCTCGATAAACTTCTGCTGCTCGCGGTAGGTGTTCTCAAGCTCGGCTTCGAGCACGTCGATGGTCTGGCCGAGCGAGCCTTCCTTAAGCACTGCGTTGCCGCTGAACGCTACCGTGAAGAGTAGCAGGGCTATAGCCACGCGGCGGAGTTGATGATACATATCGTCTATTTATATTAATGTATAATGCAAAATTACGCTTTTGACAGCTGATGTGCAATTATTGCGGCGCCTAATTTCCGAAATTCGGCTATTTTCGCTAAGTTTGCATTGTAATATCGACCCCGTTACTACCTTAAATATGCTTGTAAAGACTTATGGCGCTGCCGTTCAAGGCATCGACGCATTGATAATCGAAATCGAAGTGGTGATAGGCAAGTCGCTCGGCCTGGCTATGGTGGGCTTGCCCGATACGGCCGTGAAGGAGAGCAATGAGCGCATACGCAGCGCCGTTGACCAGTGTGGCTTCAAGTTTCCGCGTATAGGCGTGGTGGTGAATATGGCACCGGCCGACGTCAGGAAAGAGGGCGCGGCCTACGACCTTCCTATCGCCATTGCCATCCTGGCTGCCGATGGGCAGGTGGCGCCCGAGCGCTTGAGCCGCTTTATGATTATGGGCGAGCTGTCGCTCGACGGCTCGCTGCGCCCCATACGCGGCGCGCTGCCTATGGCTATCGCCGCCCGCGCCGCCGGCTACGAGGGGTTTATCCTGCCGGCCGACAATGCCCGCGAGGCTGCTGTGGTGGATAAGCTGAAGGTGTACGGCGTCAACAGCCTCACTGATGTCATCAACTTCTTCAACGGTATGGCCGACCTTCAGCCCACCGAGGTGAACACACGCGAGGAGTTTGCCGCTGCCTCGTCAACTTTCCCTTACGACTTTGCCGAGGTGAAGGGACAGGCCGCCGTGAAGCGCGCGCTCGAGGTGGCTGCCGCCGGCGGCCACAATGTGCTGATGATAGGCTCGCCCGGCTCGGGCAAGTCGATGATGGCCAAGAGATTGCCGTCGATATTGCCGCCGCTGTCGCTCCAGGAGGCGCTCGAAACCACCAAGATTCATAGCGTGGCGGGTCGCCTTAAGAGTGGCTCTATGCTTCTGACCACCAGGCCATTCCGCTCGCCTCATCACACCATCTCGCCCGTGGCCCTCGTGGGTGGCGGCTCCAACCCTATGCCCGGCGAAATCTCGCTGGCCCACAACGGTATCCTCTTCCTCGACGAGTTCCCGGAATTTGGCAAGGCGGTACTCGAGGTGATGCGTCAGCCGCTCGAAGACCGCCACATCACCGTGAGCCGCGCCAAGTACACCATCGACTATCCCGCGTCGTTTATGCTCGTGGCCTCGATGAACCCGTGTCCCTGCGGCTACTACGGCCACCCCACCAAGCAGTGCCAGTGTATGGAATATCAGCGTCAGCGCTATATGAACCGCATCAGCGGGCCGCTGCTCGACCGTATCGACATTCACTGCGAGGTGCAGCCCGTGGGCTTCGAGCAGATCAGCGGCGCCC
>CAMHGU010000030.1 GCA_946184715.1 uncultured bacterium
TCGAGGATTGTCTCCTCATCGAGCGAGGTCACGGAGGCGTGGGGATAGACATAGGTGCGCTTATCGTAGCGGAGCGAGCCGATGCCGTAGCGGGCGAGGCCTTCGGCAATGTCGCGGAAAGGCTTGTTGGCTGCCACGGTCTCATCGCGGTCGAGAGCGCCCGAGCCGTGTACCATCACCACCATCACGCCATCGGCTGTGGCAGGCGGGATGACTATAGCCGGCAGCCGAATGTCGGCTGTCGTCACGGTGTCGGCTATCTCGTGCGTTGCTCCGTGCGGCGGTGCCGTGGCTGCCGGAGCTACTGTTTTTTTATCGCTTCGAGGGGCACGAATTGGATGCCGAGCATTTTGCCTTCGGGGTCGAATAGCACCAGTGCACCAAGCGAAGTCTTCTCAAACGCCACTTCCGACACGTAGCAAGGCTGGCCCATAATCTCCTGCACTTCCCATGCACCGTGGCTCCGGTAGCTACCCGTCTGCGGCTCCAGCTGCTGCATAATGCCGCTGAGCTGCTCCGGCTTTACCATCGACTTCACTTGGTCAGACATATTGGAGTAGAGGCTATCAGCTTGATTCTCAAGTACGAAACCCAGCATTCGCTCGGCTCGGGCGAGGTTGGGGTCGGTGGCTGCCTGGCCCGCTGCCGTCAGCGCGCCGGCCACAATTAGCATAGCAAGTAGTCGTTTCATACAGTTGTTGGTTACATAACGTTCCACAAATGTAGCCCTTTTCTCTCGATTCTCAAAGCCGCGGGGCATCAATTTCGTGTGTAAAGCACAATCAGAGCGTTACGATTTTGCCACGTGGAAATGATTTTGTAATTTTGAAGTCTAATTGCAGCCGAGGCGCTTATGCTTCTGCATTCTAATGTAACAAAAACAGTGAAAACGAAGATTTTATCCCTTATAATGCTCGCCGGAGCAATGGCCGTAGCGGCCGACAATGTGGTGGAAGAGGTTGCTTGGGTGGTGGGCGATGAGCCTATCTACAAGAGCGACATCGAAGAGCAGTATCTTCAGCTCCAATACGAGCGGCAGACGCTCGACGGTGACCCGTACTGCATCATTCCCGAGAAGATGGCTATCGAGAAGCTGTTTCTCCATCAAGCCAAAATCGACTCAATCGAGGTGCAGGAGAGTGCTATCCTTCAGGAGGCCGAGAGCCGATTGAACTACTTCGTGCTCAACCTCGGCTCGCGCGACAAGGTGGAGGAGTACTTCCGCAAGCCCATCTCGGAGCTTCGCGAGCAGGTGGCTGATATGATTCGCAACCAGTACACTATCCAAAAGGTACAGGAGGAGCTTACCAAGAATGTGAAAGGCACGCCCTCCGAAGTGCGCAAATACTACGAGACACTCTCGCAGGACAAAATACCCTTTGTGCCGCTCCAAGTGGAGACGCAGATTATTACGCTCAACCCCGTGATACCGCAATCCGAAATAGAGGAGGTAAAATCGCGCCTTCGCGACTATGCCGATCGTGTGAATCGTGGCGAGAGCGAATTTTCCACGCTCGCTATCCTTTACTCGGAGGACGGCTCGTCGATGAACGGCGGTGAGCTTGGCTTCAAGGGCCGCGGCGAGCTGGTGCCGGAATTTGCTTCGGTGGCGTTCAATCTCAGCGACCCAAAGAAGGTGTCGAAAATCGTTGAGTCGGAGTTCGGGTACCACATCATTCAGCTCATAGAGAAGCGTGGCGACCGCATCAACTGCCGTCACATCCTGCTTCGCCCCAAAGTGGCCGAGAAAGACCTCACCGATGCTATCAATCGTCTTGACTCGCTCCGCAGCGACATCTTGGCCGGGAAATTCACCTTTGAGGCAGCCGCACAATTTGTGTCGCAGGACAAGGACACGCGCAATAATAAAGGTATAATGATCAATAGCAAGGGCGGCGATGCCTCCACCCGCTTCGAGATGGCCGACCTCCCGCAAGAAGTGGCCAAGGTGGTCGATAAGATGAAGGTGGGCGACGTTTCCGAGCCGTTCATTATGATTGACCCCAAGAGCAACCGCGAAACCGTGGCTATTGTGAAGCTCACCAACCGCATCGAGGGCCACAAAGCAAATATGCAGCTCGACTACCAAGAGCTCAAGTCGATGTACGAGAACGCGCATAAAGAGCAAATCCTCGAAGATTGGATTGCCAAGAAACAGAAAGAGACCTTCGTGCGCATCGAAGACGGATGGCGCAACTGCGACTTCCAGCACGACGGTTGGGTGAAATAATAGCGCGTGATGAGCCACGATAACCGTCACATATCATCAAGCAATTACCACGGGCACAAGTCGCTGCTCGTGGTGATATTTGTGGCGCTGATTATCTCCATCGCTTCAGCCACCGCACCGGCCGACAAGAGCAAGGGGGGCGCCAAGCCCCATTCATCGCTCACCGGCGGCAACCTCCCGAAGCCCAAGAAGGGCGCCAAGCCCGAGGGTGCGAAGCTCACCAACAAAGCCGGAGAGCAGAAGAAGCGCGTGTTCACCCCGCAGATTCCCAAAGCCAACCGCAACGTGAAGAACAAGGTATTCCTTGAGCACGCCGAGAAGCTGAGTATGGACGCTCGTATCAGTCCCGACTATCAGGTGCTCGTGGGCGATGTGAAATTTCGCAAGCAGGGAATGCTTATGTACTGCGACAGCGCCCACTTCTATGAAGCCAGCAATTCGCTCGAGGCCTTCGGCAACGTAAAGATGGAGCAGGGCGACACCCTCTTCGTATATTCCGACTATCTTTTCTACGACGGGATGCACGAGCAAGCGATGCTCCGCAGTATGGGCAACCCCGTGCAGATGATCAACCGCGATGTCACCCTCTTCACCGATAGTCTCAACTACGACATTCCCGAGCAGCTCGGCTACTACTTTGAGGGCGGGCGCATCGTCGATTCCGAAAACGAGCTGTCGTCGGTCTATGGCCAATACGAGCCCGACACCAAGAATGCCGAGTTTCTCTACGACGTGGAGCTCGTCAACCCCAAGTTTACCCTTACGACCGACACTCTGAAGTACAACACCCGCAGCCACGTGGCCAACATCGTAAGCCGCTCGGTCATCGTATCCGACAGCGCCACCATCTACACCTCTCGCGGCTGGTACAACACCTCCACCGAGGAGTCGTCGCTGCTCAGCCGCTCCCTCATCGTAGGCAAGAACGGGCAGAAGATGACCGGCGACACCGTGTACTACGACAAGAAGAGGGGCATAGGCGAGGCCTTCGGCTCTATGGTGATTACCGACTCGGCCAAGAGCGTGATTCTTGAAGGCGACTACGGATTCTACGACGAGAACAACGACATCTCGTTTGCCACACGCCGCGCCCGAGTGATGGAGTTTTCGCAAGGCGACACCCTCTATATGCACGGCGACACTATCCGCACATATATCGACCCTGCGGCCGACTCCACGCGCGTGGTTCACGCCTACCACATGGCCCGCTTCTATCGCTACGATATGCAGGGCGTGGCTGATTCCATCTCGTTCACTTCGAGCGATTCCATAATCCATATGTATCGCCACCCGATAGTGTGGGAGGGCGAGCGGCAGGTGAACGGCAACATCATCGAGGCCCACGTCAACGACTCGATTGTGGACTGGGCGCGCCTGCCCGAATTCGGTGTCGCTACCGAGCATCTGGGCGAGCAACGCTACTACAACCAGCTGTCGGGCAAAGAGATGTATGCCACCTTCGATGGCGAGTCGATAAAGCAGCTCGACGTCAACGGCAATGTGCAAGCGATAGTGTATCCTATGGAGGAGGACTCCTCCTATAATAAGCTGGTATTTGCCGAGAGCAGCTACCTCAAGGTGTGGTTCAAGAAGAAAGACATTGAGCGAATGAAGATGTGGCCCGAAGTGAACGGCAAGGCCATACCGCTCTACTTGGTGCGCAACTCCGACCTCTACCTGCCCGATTTCGGGTGGTACGAAGCCATCCGTCCCAAAGATAAAGACGATGTGATGGTAATTCCCGAGGAGATGCGCAAACTGATGGCTATGCCCGAGAAGAAGCTCGTCAAGCCCTCGGCAGCCGCCGCTGCCGGAGCAGGGCCGCAACCGCAACCCGAGGAAGAGCAGAGCGCTACCCCCGATGAGCAGCAAGAAGCTACAGCTAAGGAAGCCTCCGAAGTAAAGGATGCCCCGGAAGCATCGGCCTCTCAGCCCATAGAATCCATTAATCCCATCACCCCCAATTCCAATCCCGAGTCCCGATGAGCGATGTCATTAAATTACTGCCCGATTCCGTTGCCAACCAGATAGCTGCCGGCGAAGTAATACAGCGCCCTGCCTCGGTGGTCAAGGAGCTGGTAGAGAACGCCGTAGACGCCGGCGCCACCGACATCAAGATAGTGCTCACCGACGCCGGGCGTACCCTCATCCAAGTAATCGACAACGGGTGCGGAATGAGCGAGACCGATGCCCGCCTCGCCTTTGAGCGGCATTCCACCTCGAAAATACGGCAGGCAAGCGACCTGTTCTCGCTCCACACTATGGGATTCCGCGGCGAGGCTTTGGCCTCAATAGCCGCGATAGCGCAGGTGGAGCTGCGCACCCAGCGCGAAGGCGACGCGATGGGCACCCAAATCCTCATCAGCGGTTCGCAGTGCCAGTCGCAGCAGCCGGCATATATAGGACACGGCTCCAACTTCATGATCAAAAACCTCTTTTTCAACGTGCCCGCCCGCCGTAAGTTCTTGAAAAGCAATCAAGTGGAGCTGTCCAATATCGTGAAAGAGTTTGAGCGCCTCGCCCTTGTAAATCACAGCTTGAGCTTCACGCTGATTCATAACGACATCACTATGTATCAGCTTCGTGGCGGCACCTTCAAGAGCCGCATCGTGGAGCTGATGGGCAAGTCGTTCGATTCGCAGCTGCTCCCCATCAACCTTACAACCACACTTGTGAAGCTCGAGGGCTTTGTGGGCACGCCTGAGGCGGCACGCAAGCGCAATCAGCAGCAGTTTCTCTTCGTCAACGGCCGCTATATGCGCCATCCCTATTTCCACAAAGCCATAATGATGGCCTACGAGCAACTCATTCCGGCCGACCAGCAGCCCAACTACTTCATCAACTTCACCGTTGCACCCGAGAGCATCGACGTCAATATCCACCCCACCAAGACCGAGATAAAATTTGAGAACGAGAAAGACATCTGGCTTATCCTCAATGCAGCTGTCAAGGAGGCGATAGGGAAGGCGAGCGTGGCTCCCACCATCGACTTCGACACCGTCGATGCACCCGATATCCCGGTGATAGGACACGCCGCGCCCGGCCAAGCACCGGCGCCAGCCATCGACAAGGATTACAACCCCTTCGGCAACCGACCACCCCGCCGCACCGTCAGCCAGGACTGGGAGCAGCTCTATAACTCTTTCATCGACCGCACCGCCAAGGCCGACACCCAAAGCTCCGTCACCCCCGATGCCGAGCCGAGCCAGCCGGTTAACCGCCTCGATGAGTTGGCCAAAGAAGGCTCCGATACGCCCTGCCTGCAGCTCAAAGGGAAATACCTGCTCTCGCAAGTGAAGTCAGGACTGATGATTATTGACCAGCATCGTGCCCACACCCGCATTCTCTTCGACAAGTTTATGGCTCTTCACGCCAATGGCGAATTCGAATCGCAAGGAATGCTCTTCCCCGAGACACTCCAGCTTAGCGCCACTCAGCATCTGGCTCTCGAAGAGGTAAAGAGCGAGCTTGAGGCCGTGGGCTTCGACCTCGCCTTCCTCGGCAACAACACCTGGGCCATCAACGGCCAGCCATCGGCAGTGAAAGGTGTCGATATCAAGGAGCTGCTTATCGACGTCATCGACTCGGTGGCCACCGGGGGCCCGGCCGTAGCCGACCGCATCTTCGAGCATATCGCCCTCGAGGTGGCACGCCGCGCCGCTATCCCTTACGGCCGTATTCTCACCGCCACCGAGATGGACACCCTCCAGCGCGAGTTGCTTCAGCTGCCCAAGCCCAACTTCACCCCCGATGGCCGCAAAGTCATCTACATCTACTCCATCGACCAGATCGACCGACTTTTCTGAAACCAATTTATAGCAACTATGCGTAAATCTCTGATTCTTACACTTATATCTCTGTTTGCATTGACTTCCTCAGCATCACAACCTATCGAAAGCCGTCTGGCCGCCCTCTTCGACGCACGCTACCCCGATGCCACCGCTCCGGGTGCCGCGATGATAGTGGCGAAGGGCAATAAGATTCTGTTTGAGCGCTATCGCGGTGTAGCCGACTACGGCACCGGTGCTATAATTGAGCCTGCTACACGCTTCAACATCGCCTCGATAAGCAAGCAATTTACCGCCGCAGCGGCTATGCTGCTGCAGGAGCGCCGAATGATTGACCTCAACAACCACATCATCCACTACTACCCGCAATTGCGAGCCGACGTGATGGGCGAAGTTACCTTCCGCCACCTTCTGAGCCACTCCTCCGGAATCCCCGATGCTCGCCCGCGCTCCGACCGTCACTGGGTGCTCACCGCCACCGATGAGGAGTCGATCGACTATCTCCCCGATGTGACGGAGCTGCATTTCCGTCCCGGCACGGCCTACGAGTATATCAACCCCACATTCCAGATATTTTACGACCTGATACAGCGGCTTTCGGGCTCATCGTTTACCGATTTTATGGCCAAGAATGTGTTTGAACCGGCCGGAATGACCGATTCCCAATATTTCGATGCCAATATCGATATGCCGTCAGCCTCCCACGCCTATATTCCGGCCACCTCCGCCCAAGCCACCGGCAGCGATTCCCGTGGCGGCAAGTGGCAAGAGTTTGACTACGGTGAGGAGACCTTCTTCGCCACCAAAGCCGATGGCGGCCTATACTGCACAGCCCGCGACCTCCTAAGCTGGAACCTCGCTCTTCGCGATGCTCGCGTCATATCGCATATCTCTTATGAGGCGATGTGCGAGCCCATTACCGAGGTGAGCGGCAGCACATTCTCTTCCTATCAGAATCGGCCCAACACCTTCTACGGTCTCGGCCTCTTTATCGACACCACCCCCGGCCGCCCCGTGAAAATCTACCACACCGGCGACAATGGCGGCTACCAAGCCTACCTGGCTTATTACCCTGCCTGCGACATCTCTATTATCGTGCTCGAGAACCGCAACGACCTCGACCGCTGGAGCTTCGCCACCGCCATCGACGACGCTCTCGCCCAAGCCTCCCTCCTCAGTCGCTGATGCCCATCGGTGACAGCCACACTTCCTGCTACGAAAGTCCACTTGGCCAAATCATTCTGTCGGCCGTAGGGACCGCACTTACCGGATTACGGTTCGACAATAGTCAACCCTCCGAACCGGCCATAGCTGACTGTGGCGACGACTTGCCCATCCTTGACGAAGCGCGCCACTGGCTCGATATTTACTTTGCCGGGCATCGGCCCGACTTTATTCCTCCTCTGGCATTGCCCAACCAACCTTTCAGGCGTGCCGTGCTTGAAGAGCTTCTCTCAGTACCTTATGGCAGCACCGTAAGCTACAAAGAGATAGCGCTGCGAGTAAGCCAACGGCTCGGCCGTGACGCCGGAGCGTCAGCTCGAGCCATAGGCAATGCTGTGGCCAGCAATCCGATACTTCTCATTATCCCCTGCCATCGCGTCGTAGGAAGTGACGGTCGCCTTACCGGCTACTCCGCCGGCCTCAGCCGCAAAGCCGCCCTCCTTCGGCTTGAGCAACCGACCAGGCCGGGCTCACTCAACCTTTGAAATTGAGCACATCGCAATAATGCGGCCGAGCATCGCCTCTCAAATAGAGTGGGGCGCTCCATCGAGGGGCGCCCCACTTTTCAGCTCGCTATGAAAAGGCTTAGGCCTCTTCGCCGAGGAGGATTTCAACGATTTTGATAGCCGACTTCGGAATCGAGGAGCCGGGGCCGAAGATGGCCGAAACACCGGCGCGATAGAGGAAGTCGTAGTCCTGTGCAGGAATGACGCCGCCGGCGATTACGACGATGTCGTCGCGGCCGAGCTTCTTGAGCTCGTCGATCACTTGCGGAATGAGGGTCTTGTGACCTGCGGCAAGCGACGAAACGCCGAGCACGTGCACGTCGTTCTCCACGGCTTGGCGGGCAGCCTCGGCCGGGGTCTGGAACAACGGGCCCATATCCACGTCGAAGCCGCAGTCGGCATAGCCGGTGGCTACCACCTTGGCGCCGCGGTCGTGACCGTCCTGGCCCATCTTGGCTATCATAATACGGGGCTGGCGGCCTTCGCGCTTGGCGAATTTCTCACACATCTCCTGAGCTTTCTCAAAGTCAGGGTTCGATTTTGTTTCTGCTGAATACACGCCTGATATAGTTCTGATTATTGCTTTGTAACGGCCTACGACGGCTTCGCAGGCATCGGAAACTTCGCCGAGGGTGGCGCGGAGGCCGGCAGCCTTGACAGCGAGGTCGAGGAGGTTGCCTTCGCCGGTCTTCACACACTCGGTGATGGCGGCCAGGGCCTTCTGCACTGCCTCTTCGTCGCGGTGGGCGCGGAGGTCGGCAAGGCGTGCCACCTGCTCTTTGCGCACCTCGGTGTTGTCAATCTCGAGAATGTCGATGGGGTCTTCGTGGTCAAGACGATACTTGTTGGTGCCCACGATGGTCTGCTGACCGGAGTCGATGCGGGCTTGGGTGCGCGCTGCGGCCTCTTCGATGCGGAGCTTGGGCAGACCGGTCTCGATGGCCTTGGCCATACCGCCCAGCTTCTCAATCTCCTGAATGTGCTCCCATGCCTTGTGGGCGAGCTCATTGGTAAGGCTCTCCACATAGTAGGAACCGGCCCACGGGTCAACCTGCTTGGTGACGAGGGTCTCGTTCTGGATGTAGATCTGGGTGTTGCGCGCGATTCGTGCCGAGAAGTCGGTGGGGAGAGCGATGGCCTCATCGAGGGCGTTGGTGTGCAGCGACTGGGTGTGGCCCAACACGGCAGCCATAGCCTCGATACAGGTGCGGCCCACGTTGTTGAACGGGTCTTGCTCGGTGAGCGACCAGCCCGACGTCTGGGAGTGGGTACGCAAGGCCATCGACTTGGGATTCTTGGCGCCGAACGACTTGGTTATCTTGGCCCAAAGCAGACGGCCGGCGCGCATCTTGGCGATCTCCATAAAGTGGTTCATGCCGATGGCCCAGAAGAACGACAGGCGAGGAGCGAAGGCGTCGATGTCGATGCCGGCGTTGATACCGGTGCGGAGGTAGTCCATACCGTCGGCAAGGGTATAGGCCAGCTCAATGTCGGCCGTGGCTCCGGCCTCTTGCATGTGGTAGCCCGAGATGGAGATGGAGTTGAACTTGGGCATAAACTTCGAGGTGTACTCAAAGATGTCGGCGATGATACGCATCGAGAACGCCGGCGGATAGATATAGGTGTTGCGCACCATAAACTCCTTGAGAATGTCGTTCTGGATGGTGCCTGCCATCTCTTCGAGCTTGGCGCCCTGTTCGAGGCCGGCATTGATGTAGAAGGCGAGCACAGGGAGTACAGCACCGTTCATCGTCATCGACACCGACATCTTATTCAAGGGAATGCCTGCGAAGAGCACTTTCATATCTTCGAGCGAGCAGATCGACACGCCGGCTTTACCCACATCGCCCACCACGCGCGGGTGGTCGGCATCGTAGCCGCGGTGGGTAGGCAGGTCGAACGCTACCGACAAGCCTTTCTGGCCCGAGGCGAGGTTACGGCGATAGAATGCGTTGGATTCGGCGGCAGTGGAGAAGCCGGCATACTGGCGTATGGTCCACGGACGCAGCGGATACATAGCGCTGTAAGGGCCACGAAGGAACGGGGGAAGACCCGACACGAAGTGGAGGTGCTCAAGTCCCTCAAGGTCGTCCTTAGTATATACTGTCTTCACCTCGATAAGCTCCGGGGTGCGCCACTTTTCACCTTGTGCAATCGGTGCATGCTTCACGTCAAATGCATCGGTCGCGATATTTATGTTGCTGAAATTTGGTCTCATTGTAGCTTTACTTTAACAGTTTTGCGTTGAATGCTCGCAAGGTGTCGAGAACGTTGCTTCGCACGTGAATGAAATTGGTAATGCCCTTAGCCTTGAGCTCTTCGGCACACTCGGGCGCACCGGCTACCACAAACTCGGCGCGGCCGGCCAGCTGTTCGAATGCCTGGGGAGCGTACTCGGCGTATTCGTCGTCGCTCGAGCATATCACCACGATGTCGGCTTTCTTCTCGAGGGCGGCATCGATGCCTTCCTGAGTGGTCTCAAAGCCGAGGTTATCGATGATCTCGTAGCCGGCGCAGGCGAAGAAGTTGGCCGAGAACTGCGACCGGGCAAGGCGCATAGCGAGGTTGCCAATAGTGAGCATAAACACCTTGGGACGATTGGCGGCGTGCTCGGTGGCAAGGCGCAGCTCTTCAAATTCGCTTGCGGCGCGCTTGGTGTTGAGCGTCGGCTTGGCGTCGGGCTTGGTGTCGTGGCCTCCGCAGCAGCAGTCGCACTCGGTGGCTTCGATCTTGTCGCCGGCAATCTCGGTGAAGTTGGGGAACTGGTTGCTGCCGAGGATAAACTCCTTGCGGCGGGCAACGTCGGTGTGACGCTTGGCGGCCGATTCGTTGATGGCTTCGGCCACCTTGCCGTCGTTGAGCAGCGTCTCAAAGCCGCCGTCCTCTTCCATCTTGAGGAACAGCTTCCAAGCCACATCGGCTATCGACACGGTTAGGGTCTCTATATAGTAGCTGCCGCCGGCGGGGTCGAGCACCTTGTCGAAGTGGCTCTCTTCCTTGAGTAGGAGCTGCTGGTTGCGGGCCAGGCGCTCGCTGAATTCGTCGGGTGTCTTGTACGGCTTGTCAAACGGGGTCACCGTGATGGCATCGACGCCGGCCAGCGCGGCCGACATTGCCTCGGTCTGCGAGCGAAGCAGGTTGACATAGGCGTCAAATACCGTCTGGTTGAACTCCGATGTCACGGCGTGAACCCACATCTTGCAAGCGCAGTCGCACTTGGGCTCGTACTGCTTCACAATCTGTGCCCACAGCATGCGCGCGGCACGGAACTTGGCCAGCTCCATAAAGTAGTTGCTCGATACGCCCATAGTGAAGAAGATGCGCTTGGCCACCTCATCAGGCTCAATGCCGGCCTCGGTGAGCGACGTCATCCACTGTACGCCCCACGAGAGGGCCACGCCCAGCTCCTGGGTGATGTAAGCGCCGGCGTTACAGAGCAGATACGACTCTACGGCCAAGCAGCGAAGCCCGGGCACGTCCTTTACGATCTCGAGCAGTGCGGTAGCAATCTTCACGATGTCGGCCGGGAACGGCTCGCCGTGCTTCAGCGCGCGCTTGAACGGGTCGAAGTTGAGGGTGCCGTGGAAAGTGGCGGCCTTGCCTTCGGCCTTGATGTAATCCACAAGCGCCGTGGCTACCTTAAGTGCACTGCGCGGGCACGTGCGCACGTTGACCGTGATGCAGTCGATGTAGATGCCACGAAATAGGGTGGGGAGGTCTACCTCATCGTCCTTGATGACGAAGTTGATGCCGCTCAGGCCCTTGTCGAGCAATGTCAACGCCTTGGCGTTGGCCTCGGCTGCGTCGGTCACCACGATGTCCTGGCATATCGCCCAGTCGTTGTCGGTGCGGGTGCCGCGAATGTAGGGATATTCGCCCGGAAGCGAATCGGTTGTCTTCAAGCCTTCAATGTCCTCGGCCACATACATCGGCTGTACATTGAAGCCTTCGGGGGTGCGCCACACGAGTTTCTTATCGAAGTCGGCGCCTTTCAAATCGACTATTACTTTCTCTTTCCACTCCTCTTTGCTTACGTGCGGAAATTGATCGAACAGTCGTTCTCTGTTGTTTGCCATAATATTGATTTAATAATAACTGTTTTGCAATTAAAACTTACAAAGTTACATATTATTCGGCAATTTCGCCATATCTCAGGCCTAATAGTTTGCCGTCTGAAATCAAAATCTCCATTCATAAGCGATATTTGGATGTGGCACCCCGATTTTGTGGGGCCGAAATTTGCAATATCTGATTCTTGTGGCTAACTTTGCCCAACCGCTCCAGCCCTAAGAGAAGGGTGGGTGGGACATTTATTAATAGAAAAGGACGTTTACTAAAACTTTATCTTCCGCTGTCAAATCTCGCAAATTTGTACTTCCACTGAAGATATTGCAACGAGGTGAACGTTCACGTTGGGTAATTTTTTCTTTGCCTGTATCAGGGATGATACAGCTTGGAATTATATTCTGACGTGGGCTGCTGCGTTGCTTGTCCAGTGGAAAAGGCAATGCGAGAGCCTGACAGTGGGATAAGCAAAAAGGTACAGATTCCCACGTCTTTCATTTCAAAGAACCGTCTCTCGCAAGGGGAATCATAAGAGACACTAAACCGTAAAGTTATGTTTAAGAACAAACTGGCAAAGCTGCTCCTGCTGACACTGGTAGTGTTGGCAGTGGGTGCTTGTGGCAAGGACGACGACGAAGGCGTAACCTCAAAGTCCGACCTGCTGCAAGGTGGCACCTGGACATTCCAGAAGGCCGTGGTCTCCTTTATGGGACAAACTATGGAGATGAGCCTCAGCGACATCCGTCAGATGTACGCCTCCGAGCTGGGCACCTCCAACATTATGTTTATCGATGAGAAACTTCGATTCGATGGCACCTACATGACAATGGTCAATACCGGCGACCGCTACCGTTACACCTATTCAAGCAACGGCACGCTCAAAATCGAAGGTATGGACGAGATTGATGCTTACGACGACATTGACCTCTCTATCAAGGTGAAGTCGGTGACCGAAAATCAGCTGATTCTCCGCTATGAGATCAAAGTGGAGGGGATGACCATCACCGAGGACGTGTACTACAAACGCTAAGTGTCACCGCCTAAATCATCACTACTATGAAACGATTAGTGACTATCACGGCCATGATGCTACTCATAGCGACATTCGCCTTCACGATAGCGGCGCAAGATGTCCTCTATCTGAAGAACGGCAGCGTCATCCGTGGCACCGTGCTTGAACAGTCGCCCGACAAAGACCTCAAGTTCCAAACTTACGACGGCAGCATCTACGTCTATCCTATGGCCGACGTGGAGCGCATCACCAAAGAGAGCACGCAAGGCAGCGCTACAATCGCCGAGGCTGCAAGCGGTGCTATCAAACCCCTAACCCTTCAACAATCTTCGTATGAGCGTAAAGGCATCAGGTTTAATCTTGAATTAGCCTGGCAAATCGGCGTAGGCGCCGCCGCGCATACCGATGACTTTATGCTCGCATTAAGCATGGGCTGGCGATTCAATCCTTACATCTATGTGGGTTTGGGTCTCTCTCCCACACTGAGATGGTATGCCTATAAAGGGTATAGCAAAGTCTCGTTCGTATTACCGATGTATGTGGAGGCGCGGGCCTCTTTGCCTCTGAAAAATAAAGGTACAGCCCTTTTCCTCGACACCCGCAATGGTTGGGGAGGCGATTTCTCAAAGGGTGGCGATGCCGGATTCTACAATCGTGAGACTATTGGTGCTATGGCAGGTAATTCCTCCTTTGGAATCACTTATACCTATTTTATGAAAGGTCATTTCATTGGCCTTGCCTACGGATGGAACTTCTGAACCTTTTGCGGATTGGCTTCGCTAAATGAAGCCAATCCGCAATTAATGCTTTTACAACTATGAGAATCAATCGATTGGCTATATTGGCCACCCTTCTGCTCGCAATTGCGCTATGCTCCCACGCAAGGGACTGTTATAACTACTTCTATGCCCGTGGCGATGTGTGCCTGCCCGTAACGGTGAAGGCGAGTGAAGGCTCCTTTACCATCACTTACGATGGGCAGATGGTGGAAGGCTATCTGTCGTATGTGGAAGCTTGGGACTGCCGCGGGCGCAAAATCATAATGCCTCGCCTCGCTCCTGATGGATATTCGTCGGATCAGTCGGTGCCGGTGGAGCGAGTGTATGTGTTCCAATATCTTTACGACGATTCCGATTCGGGCTACTCTGATAGCTCCTCAGGCAGCGGATATAGCTCCGGTGGCTACGACCCGTGGGCCGAGAGATTGACCGAAACCGTACGACGCGGGAGTACAATCTACGACCCCGGCTATCCTAACGCCACTTTTCAGCTCGGCATCTCTAATGTATATGGCGAATTCTTCCGTGCAAAAGGGTGCTTCGGTGGCCGAATGGGCTTCGTAGTATATGGTGGCATAGGCCACGATTGGATTTTCAAACCCAAGAACGAGGACTTCATCGGCCCCAAGCCGCGAAAGAAAATATCGTGGCACGCTGGTTTGGGTATGTACGGCGGAGCGCTCGACGGCGTGTCGCGCGACGGCGAATTTCAGCTCCTCATCGACTATGCCGAGACGGCGCTCGTGGATAACGGCTCT
>CAMHGU010000031.1 GCA_946184715.1 uncultured bacterium
GCGATATTATTATTTGGAGAAAACGGGGCGAATGTTGCAACCTTCGGAGCGAAGCCCTTCCAAGAGGTTTGTGCCCTCCTTACGGAAGCTCAGCCTATAGGCGCTCTTGTAATTGCCGCATGGCGTGGAAGTCCAGTAGAAGCCGGTGAGATGATACTCAATGCCTCTCGTGCCAACGAATCTGCCCCAAGCAGGGAGGTAGATGCTGTTGCCGTTCTTCTTACTGGTGATTTTGTAGCCGGTGATGGGCGATGTAATCCACTTCCACGTACACTGCGTGCGCAGCTCTTCCATCTCGTTTTTGGTGGGCATACGCCACTTGCCGCCCCAGAGTTTGGTGGCTATGTCATAATTCTTGTCGCCGGATATGTCACCGCGGGCGCGGTCAATCGTGTTGCTGTTCGCCTCGCAATAATCACCACCTTTGGGACCACTTACTTCGCCCCACCCGAGCACGTTGCCGCTGTCGCCTTTCTTCTCACCCACGTTGATGGTGGCCCAGTACACGCTGAGGCCGAGGTCAACGTAGCCGTGGCCTCGGTAGGTGTCGGTTGGGTTGACGTTAATATAAGAGGTCTCCATAGGAGGTGCTTTCTTGAGGTCTTTCACCTCAAGGTCTTCGTCGAACGGGGTGGAGGCTATCAAAGCCACCGAGGAGGCCAGAACAATGGCCGCCATTGCCAAGATTGTCTTTTTTGTCTTCATAGTGTTGTTACACAGTGCGCCACGGGGGTTAATAATAATAGTTAAGATGACGAGAAGGCGCAAGGCGGGACCCCGCAATATCACGGGAGAGAGGCGCATAGCTCTCCGCGCGGGTGGCCCGGCTTATGCTCGCTCAAAGATATAGATTATTTTGTTACCATAAAAGTTTAATGGTGGTTTTCACGAAAAATTTTTCATCAGGCAGAGGGAGTACACATAGTGGCGGGAGGCCGTGGTGCGGAACTCTACCTCGCGTGCTTGCTCGTCGTCGAGCACGTGGCGCATATCGTTGCGGAGCCCTTCGCCGGTGAGCTTGAGCAGGCTCTCCTTGCGTGTCCAAAGGCGGAGGAAGGCCTCGACGGGATTGCGGGCTTCGGTGATGATGCATTGCTCGGCCTCGTTCATCGTGGCGGCGATGGTGTCGTCGTCGAGCAGCTCAAGGCACTCGATGTCGATGCCCACGGGGCGATTGGCGACGGCGCAGGCCACTGCGGCGGCGCAGTGGCTAAGGCTGATGTGGATGTCGGGGCGGCCGTCGATGCGCGGCTTTCCCAGCTCGTCGTAGAGCAGCGTGGGAGCCTCGTCGATGCCGTATTCACGATGCAAGGCATCGCGCAGCAGCTTGAAAGCGGCCAGCGAGGCGAGGCGGTCGGTCGGCCGGCGATAGCGCAGTGCTTGGCGGCGGCGTTGCTCGCTCGCTTGGGCGAGCAGCTCGTCGAGCCGGCTCAGGTCAAGCCGGTCGTCAATAAGCAGGCGCATTCTTGCGAAGTCCAAAGTTTATGCCCGTCGCCTTATGGATTATGTATATTGCTATACATTCTATAACGTAGGCGATGAGATAGCTGTACCAGATGGCTTGCGGAGCCACCTTTGCCACCACCCAAAGCACAGGTATCACAGTCAATGAGAGCGCGAAGGAGATAAAGAGCGCCATCTTGTGGTAACTGTAAAGCTTATAGACAATCATCAGCACATAGATGTAGCAGAAGGGGATAAAGCTGAGCGAGAACACACGCAGGGCATGCTTACTTTCCGACATCATCGCCGGGTCGTCGCCGCCGAACAGCTCAGCTATGCCTTGGGGATATATCCACACCAACACGCAGGTGATTATCATCGCTATGGAAATGAACTTGAAGCCTTTGCCGATAACCTCTCGCAGCCCGTGGTTGCTACCCTTGCCCACCTCGATTGAACCCAACGATTGAATGGTGCGGCACACTCCGGCAAGGAAGAGATTATAGACTTGCAGCAGGTTGAGGCAAAGCGCGAATACGAATATACCCACGCGCCCGGTGGTATCGAGCACAATAGTGTTGGCGCACATCAAGAGCAGTGTCAGGCACACCGAAGCTATGGCAAGCGGCGCTCCTTGCGAGATAATTTGAGCCATAGCGGTCTTTAACTTCAATCCTATGCATTGAAATCTCAACCGCAAGTTATTCTCTTTGTAAAAGAAGTGTCGGCTCAAGAATGCGATTCCCACTAAATGGCCTATTACCGTAGCCGATGAAGAACCTTCAATGCCCCAGCCGAAATATTGGATAAACACAATATCAAGCATAAGGTTTACCGCATTGTCGATAAGAATCGCAAGCGAGACAAGTCTCGGGCTCCCATCTACCCCCACCATATTGCTGAACGTCCAGAGCACCATATATGCCGGGGCGCCTAAAAGCACTACGATAAGATATTCGTAGGTGGGCCGGAACAGCTGTTCGTTGCTGCAGAGCCACCCCGTTATGGTGTCGGGGATTAAAAGCCCGCAAACCGTCAGCGCCAACCCTACAAAAAAAGTTGACAACAGCGACAGAGTGTAGATATAGGCGGCGCGCGCTGAGTCTTTCTTGCCTATTTCCATGCCTACGAGCATCCCTGCTCCTGCCGAGAGAAGCATACTGAGCGTAAACATAAACTGCACCACCGGCTTGGTGAGGTTGATGGCACTGACGCCGTCGGCTCCAATCAGGTTGCCCACAATAATCGCGTCAACAATATTGCCCAAGCAGCCTGATAGAGCAATTAGAATCGAAGACCAAAGGAAGCGCCAAAAATGCTTTGAAAGCTCTTTGCTATTATCCATTATTTTACAATTTTACATAAATCGGGATTTTGCCGCCCTGCTTATTGGGGATAAACGGCTTTGTTGACCAAGTGAAATTGCCATTTGGGCAACCTTGCTCGGCAAGGAACGCTTTCAGATATTCGCATAAGGCAGGGAGCGTCTTTTCAGGCTCTTTTTTGCATACGGCTCGCACTTCGATGCTATTGTCGTCGGTTTGCACAAACTGGAATCGCATCACATCGGGCCAAGTCTCAGTCTTGGCAAAGAGGCCCGACACACTGAACGAGCGGCCTCCCATCGTAAAAAAGCCGAAGGTGCGGCCTTTTATCTCCATTATGGGGAGCAGGCAGCACGGCTCGGAGGAGGGCCGGATGCGAATCACATCGCCCACGTGGTAGCGGATGATGGGTTGAACGAAGTTGCTCAAGTCGGTGATAAGTACGCCGTCCGACCACTGCTCGCTCTCGCCGAGCAGGTTCAAATCCTTATCGACAGGCTCCACTATAATCCAGTCCTCGTTGATGTGCAGATGGGGGCAATTGTGGGTCATCGCCACCTCGCCGCCTTCGGTCATGCAGTAGTTGTTGCCTACGGGGCATTGGAACGCTTGGCGCAAGAGGTGGAAGTTCTCTTCGCTGAGCATTTCGGCCGATGTGACGATATGCTTAATATTGACGTGCAAGCGCCCCTGCAACTGCTCTACTGCGAGTTGCACAATCATCGAAGGATATCCCGCCATAGTCTCGGGCTGGAACGCGTTGAGTTTCTCAACGATTTTGTCAACGGGCTCGAGCACCGAGATACCCAAGAGATTATTGGCACATTCGGGATGGGCGGCTCTCATACGGTTGAAAGCGCCGTAGCTCGACGCGCCATTCGACATGTGGATTATCGACGCTCGCTTATGCTTGCTGATGTCCAACACATTGCCATCGGTGCCGGTGAGCAGACGTTGTGCGATAAGTTGGCCATGAATCTTGTTGTGATAGTCGTCGCGCACCATAGGGAGAGGGTTGCCGGTGGAGCCGGAGGTGCGCAGGGCGGAGTATTGTCCGAGGAACAAGCCGGTGTCTTTCGACGCGTCGCGATTCACATATTCAAGCACATCATTGAGATGGATGCGGCGGTCGGTAACCCAGTCGTCGTAGTGAGCCAGTAGCGTCGGTTTCTCGGTGATGGGGAGGTCGCTGATGGTGAAGTCGGCGGGCACGTCGGCATAGAGCTTGGCGAAATAGGGAGAGTTGGCGCGGGCGTACTCGACCAGTTCGCGCAAGCGCTCGTGTTGCACTTTCAGGCGTTGCTCCTTCGTCATATCGGCTCCTTCCGCCACAAGGCGGCGAGCTTCGTTAAGTTCGATGGTTTTCATATAGATATAGTATCTTTCCGGTTAATGAATTATTCAGGGTCGAAGAATCCGAGCGTAGCGATAGCCGAGAGCATACGCTCCACGTAGTCCCACGAGGTGGGCGACCAGGCGAATCCCAGGCGGTAGAGCACCTGCGTGGTGTAGTCGTTGTCGCGCGCCACGTCGGTGGTTTTCTGGCCGTGGGCCATATCCTGGTAAGCGAGGAGGCTGGCGAGGACTTTGGCCTTGACGGGGTCGTTCTTGGCGAGGTCCATCTCGCGGTCAAACTCCTCTTGCTCCACGAAGCGCACGCCGTCGCCCACGCTGTGGAGGCCCATCAGCACATCGCCGAGGAATTGCCCGTGGATGTTGTAGGGGTGGAACACCGAGCACTCACGCGGGGCGGTGGCCAGCAGCACTATGGCGTGGCTCACCTCGTTGATGGGCGAGAACTCCACGCGCTTGTTGCGCATCGAGTAGGGACAGCAGCCGAGCATATTATAGACCTTGATGCGGCCCATAAACGAGTTGGTGGCGAAGTTGGCTTGGAACTCGCCGTCGGTGCTGCGCGCGGCGAGGTTGCCCACGCGCATTATCTTGGCGGTGAGACCACGATGCGCCACGGCATCGAGAATCAGGCGCTCGGCCATAAACTTGGAGTAGATGTACTTATTGCCCAAGTATTGACCTATGTAGAGGCGCTGCTCGGTGAAGGTGACGTCGTGGGCTTCGCCGGCCCAGAGGCCGCGGGTGCTGGCCGTGGAGATGTGCACTAATTGGGCGCCTGTGGCGAGGCAGAAATCGACGCAGCGTTGGGCGCCGCCCACGTTGACGTCCTCAATCTCGGTGCCTTCGCTGAAGTGCTTCACTATGGCGGCGCAGTTGAACACCGTGTCGATCTTCAGCCCTTGGCCGAAGTCGCCGGTGACGTCGCCCACCACGATGTGAAGGCGCTTGCCGAAGAGCTCTTCAAAGGCGTCGGCGAAGTAGTAGAAGAGGAGGGTGCGGAGGCGGCTCTCGGCCTTCTCGGGGGTGCGGCCGCGCACGAGGCAGTAGATGTTCTCGGCGTCGGAGTCGATGAGCTGCCGCAGGATGTGAATGCCGAGGTAGCCGGTGGCGCCGGTGAGGAGCACGTTGCCGAGGCGGCAGCGCTCGCCGTTGCGGAAGGTGGCGAGGGTGTTGGCCTTGAGGACGTTGTCGATGTCGGTGTAGTCGTAGCTCTTCACCTCATCAACGCTGCTGTCGGCGCTGTCGCCGGTGATGAGGGCCGCGAGGCCGCGCGGGGTGGGGTTGGCGAAGACGTCGCCGTAGGCCACGTGCATTCCGGCCTTGTCGGCCTCGATGATGACGCGGGTGACCACGAGCGAGGTGCCGCCAAGCTCGAAGAAGTTGTCGGTGGCGCCCACCTTGTCCATCTGGAGGATATCGGCGAAGATGTCGCAGAAGCGGCTCTCGGTGGCGTTGGCCGGCGCTTCATAGGCCGAGGTGATGGCCAGCTGAGGCTCCGGCAGGGCTTTGACGTCGGTTTTCCCGTTGGGGGTCATAGGCATCTCGGCCAGCTGCAGGTAGGCCGTGGGCACCATATATTGGGTAAGGCTCTTGGCTATCTCGGCCTTAAGGGCATCGGGGGCGATTTCGCGCTCGGCGGTGTAGTAGGCGCAGAGGTGCTCCTTGCCGCCCAGTTTGCGAATCATAATCACCACCTTCTTCATCCCCTCGACTTTGAGCATCACGTTCTCAATCTCGCCCAGCTCGATGCGGAGGCCGCGGAGCTTGATTTGGTGGTCGGTGCGGCCCAGGATTACTACGGTGCCGTCGGGGAGCCACTTGGCGTAGTCGCCCGAGCGGTAGATGCGGGTGCCGTGGTAGTCGATGAAGCGCTCGCGGGTCATATCATCGAGGTTGTTGTAGCCGCGGGCCACGCCGCGACCGCCTATGTAAAGCTCGCCTACCACGCCGGCGGGGAGCTCGTTGCCGTCGGCATCGACGATAAACTCCTTGACGTTGAGCTGCGGGCGGCCTACGGTGACGATGGCGGCGTCGGTAAGCTCGGCGTTGTTGGAAGCAACGGTGATTTCGGTGGGGCCGTAGCAGTTGAAGATGCGGGCGTGGCTGGCGGCGCGGAGCTGCGCGAGCAGCTGGTCGCTGAATTTCTCACCGCCGGCGCGCGCTATCTTGATGTGGCTGATGGCGCGGGCGAAGTCGTCGCTCGTGAGCCAGGTGAGCCAGCGCGACGGGGTGCCCGACACCATATCGATGTGTTGCTCTTCGATGAGCTTGGCGAGGTCGAGCGGGTTGTTGGCCTGCTCTTCGGTGGCCACGATAAGGGTCTTGCCGTTGTAGTAGGCCATACCGATATCCTGCAGCGCGGCGTCGAAGGAGATGGTGGTGACGCTCAGAATGCGCGTGGCATCGGTGAGCACGGCGTTGGCGAACACGTTGGCCGGGTGGCCGTAGAGGTAGTTGCAGATACCTTCGTGGCGCAGCATCACGCCCTTTGGCCGTCCGGTGGAGCCACTGGTATATATAAGGTAGGCGAGGTCGTCGCCGGTGATGTCGGGGGCGTGATATTCGGCGGTGGCGTCGTCGAGCAGCTCTTCCACGTCGATAGCTTTCTCGGGCGCGATGCTGCCGAGGTGCTCGGGCGTGGTGATGATGTAGCGCGCTTCGCTGTCGTCGAGGATAAGCTTCACGCGGTCGGCGGGGTATTCGGGGTCGCAGGGGATATAGGCGGCGCCGGCTTTGAGCACGCCGAAGAGCGAGAGGATGAGGCGGCTGGTGCGTGGCAGCAGCAGGGCCACACGGTCGCGGGCAGCGACACCACGGCGCTGCAGCGCGGCGGCGATGCGGGTGGTAAGCTCGTCCATCTCTTTGTAGGTGAAGCGGCCGTCGATGGCCACGAGGGCTTCGTGCTCGGGCTGCTCAGCAGCGTAGTGGCCTATGCACTCGTGGAAGAAGCGGAAGGGCGCTTCGGCCGTGGCAACGGTGCGCAGGCGGCTCAGCTCCTCCTCTTGCGCGGCGCTGACGATGGAGATGTGGCGCACCTTAGCCTCGGGCTGCCGCATCATATTCTCGGCGGTGGCGGCAATGCTCTCGGCCAGCCCTTGAGCCAGCCGCTCGCTGTAGATGGAATCGTCGTAGAGCACCACCACGCCGCGGTCCTCAATCTTGATGTTGATTTTGAACTTGGGCACGTTAAGCTCAAGCAGCTCTTGCACTATGGGCTTGCCGTTGACGCTGTATTGGCTCAGCACGCCCACCTGGTAGGCGTAGGCTATGGCGGGACGGAAGCCGTAGTCGGCGGCTATGCGGGCGAAGGGATACTCTTCGTGGTCCAAAGTGCGGTCGAAGAGGTCGCTTGCCGAGGCCACAAACTCCTGCACCGAGCTATCGGCAATGTTAAGGCCGAGGGGCAGGGTGTTGACAAACATACCCACGGTGTCGGCAATGCGCAGGTTGCTGCGTCCGCTACTTACGGTGCAGAGATACACCTCGCGATTGTTGGTGTATCGCCCTACGACGTAGGCTGTGGCGGCGAGCATCAGGTGGGCGGGAGTGACTTCGTGGCTGCGGCAGAATTGGGCGATGCTGTCGTGGTCGAGAGGGCTGACGGCCTCGCCCACGAAGCCTTGGGCCTCAGTGGCGGGCAGGTCGGCCGGTATCTCGCTGGCGCCTTCGCAGCCGGCTAAGCGCTCGGCGAAGAACTGCTGCGCCTCGCGGAACTTGTCGCTGTCTTCGGCAGCTTTCTGGTCGGCCACGAAGTTCAGATAGGAGTACTGCTCCGGCTCCACCTCTTTGCCTTCGATAACGGCACTTAGCTGGCGCAGGAATAGGTCGGCCGAGCCACCGTCGAAAAGCAGGTGGTGCACGTCGATGAGCAGCTTCACTCCGCTCTCGGTCGTTACCACCTCAAAGCGGTAGAGTGGGGCCTTGGTGAGATTGAACGGCCTTACGAAGTCGTTCTTGTACTCGGCCAGCTGCGCGTCGGTCATTGAGGTGATGGCCACTTCCGGCTCGGGGGCGCCATCGGTGGTCTGCATTATCTGCTCGCCTGAGGTGATGAAGTGCACGCGCAGCTCGGGGTGGCACATTACCACGCGCTTTACGGCTTCGGCGAGGGCCGTGGCCTCAACGCCTTCGGGGTAGCTGAGCAGATAGGGGATATTGTAGATGGTGGAGGTGGGGTTCTTGAGGCACTCGAAGTACACGCCTGTCTGGGCGTAGGAGAGCGGCGCGGCGGTAGCGGCCGTGGCGTCGGCGGCCGAAGCTGTGTCCGCGTGGCTGTCGGCGCTGAGCAGGTGGGCGAGAATGTCGTTCTCGATGCTTTGCAGCGTGCCGCTCTTGACGAGCGATTTCGAGTCGAGGGCCACGCCGTAGAGTTTGTTGACCTGCACCGCGAGCCGTATGGCCGAGATGGAGGTGAGGCCGGCATAGCCAAGCGGGGTGGTGATGCCGAAGTCGGTGTTGCCCACGATTCCGGCCACCAGCTCGTGGAGCGACTGCTCGAGCACGTTGAGCGGAGCGTTGACCGTCTCGACGGCCGCGGCTTTCTTTTCGGGCTTGGGCAAGGCGCGCTTGTTCACCTTCTGGTTTTGGTTGAGGGGTATGGCATCGATTTGCATCGTCACGGCCGGCACCATATAGGGCGGCTTCTCCTCGGCGATGAAGGCGTTGAGGGCTTCGATGTCGATAGACTCATCGGCCACGATGTAGGCAGCGATGAATTTGCCGCCGCCCTCTTCGTCGAAGGCTTGCACGGTGGCGTCTTTGATGCCCGGGTATTCGCGTATGATGGCCTCCACCTCTTTCAGCTCGATGCGGAAACCGCGTATCTTCACCTGGCCGTCGCGGCGCCCCACGAATTGGATATCGCCCGAGGGGAGGTATCTTACGATGTCGCCGGTGCGATACACGCGGGCGTACTTCTCCTCCGTGGTGAACGGGTTGTCGATATACACCTCGGCGGTCTTCTCGGGGCGGTTGAGGTAGCCGAGACTCACTTGCGGGCCGGCTACCCACAGCTCGCCGGCGGCACCCACGGGCAGGCGATGCCCCCGCGCGTCAACGATGTAGAGGCGCATATTGTCAAGCGGCTTGCCGATGGGGATATCTTTCAGCTTCTCAGTCACGGGGAAGGTGGTGGTGAAGATAGTGCACTCGGTGGGGCCATAGCCGTTGTGCAATCGGTAATTAGCCGGTGGCGCGATGCTGGCGAGCTTCTCGCCGCCCACCGAGAGGTGCAGCAGCGAGTGATTGTCGATGCCGGAGGCAAACTGGTAGCCCACCTGCGTAGTCATAAAGGAGTGGGTGATGCCTTCACGCTCAAAGTATTCGTTGATGGCGATGAGGTCGAGGCGTATCTCTTCAGGGATGATATGCACGGTGGCGCCGGTGGTGAGGGCGGGATACATATCCATCATGCAGGCGTCGAAGCCGTAGCTGGCGTAGGCGGCCACGCGGCTTTCGGGCTTGAGGTCGTAGTAGCGGCGGTACCAGTGGCAGAAGGCCACGAGGTTGCCGTGGGAGAGTTGGCAGCCCTTGGGCACTCCGGTGGAGCCGCTGGTGTAGAGTAGGATGAAACGCGATGAGGGGGTCAGCCCCGAGGACAGCGGCGTAGCGGCCGGCAGGGCGGTAAGCTCGCAGGTGAGCATCACCTCGCCGGTGTATTCGTCGACGAGCTCGCGTAGCTGCTTATCGGCGATGAGCAGCTTGGCCTCGGCGTCTTTCATCATAAAGTTGAGGCGCTCCTTGGGGTAGGAGGGGTCGAGGGGCTGATAAGCGCAGCCGGCTTTGAGGGCGCCGAGCGAGGCTATCGCCATCCATTCGCTGCGGGGAATGAGAATCGACACCACGTCGCCGGTGGTGAGCCCCTTGGCTTGCAGGGCCGCGGCAATGCGGTCGCTCAGAGCGTCAACTTCGGCATAGCTGAAGTGGCGGCCGGCATATACCACCGCGGTGGCCTCGGGCGTGGCGGCCACCTGATGGCGGAAGAGGCTTACGATATCGGCCGTGGCATCGTAGTCGACATCGGTGCGGTTGAACTCGTCGAGGGTGGCAAGCTGGCCGGGTGTGGTAATGTCTATTTCGCTTACCAACTCACATTTCAGAAATCCGGCCACCACGGCCTCGTAGCTCTCGAGGAACTGTGCCACGAGCTCGGGGCTATACTCGCCGGCATTGTATTCGGCCTTCACTTGGTAGTGGCCTTCGTTGATGAATGCCTTGAGGTATATAGAGGCATCGAGGGTGCTGTTGATAAGTCGCTCGGTGCTTATGGTTCCGTCGGCGAATTTCTCATCGGCGAATAGGGTGCCGTGCCAGGCAAACATAGCGCTGCTTTGCAGCTGTAGGTCGCGCGAGGCTTCAGCGAAGCTGTAGATGTCGTGCTTGCGGCAACCGCTCATCTGCTCTTGGCTCGCTTTCATAAGGTCAAGCACGGTGGTGCCGGCCTCTATCTTGGCATATACAGGCAATGTTCTGACCGTCATACCCACGGAGTGGGCGAAGCGGCGGTCGGTGCGGCCATTGTAAATTGTAGTAAACAGCGACTCGTTTTCGTTGTTATAGCGAGCGAGGAGCACTGAGAACGCTGTGGTGAAGAAGTTGCTGCGGAATATGCCGTTGGCTTTGCAGAAAGTGTCGACATCGGCCATAGAGATGCCGAGGGTGCGGAGCATACTCGCTTCGGCCGGGCAGCTGTTGTCGCGGTCGGGGAGCAGCGGGGTGAAAGTGTCGCCGCAGTCGAAATTGGCAGCCCACCAGTTGCGAGCCTCGGTGAGGGCGTCGGTTGCTCGCAGTGCGGCCTCTTCTTGTGCGAGCTGAGCCTGCGTCATCTCTTCAGCGGGAATGGGCTCACCGCGATACGCGCGGTCGAAGTCGCGCAGCATCACTTGCATCGAGGTGCCGTCGCTTATGATGTGATGATAGTCGGTAAAGAGGTATAGATTGCCGTTGCAACGTAGCAGGCGAAGGCGGAAGAGGCGGTCGCCGTAGATGTCGAAGGGCGCTATGAGGTTTTGCTTGGCAGCTTCGATGTCGGGCACGTCTTCCACCGCGATGCTAAACTGCTCGGAATCGAGGTCGAGGGTTTGTATAGGCTCGCCGTTGTCGTCGATTTCGATTCGTGTGAATAGGGTGGGGTGCGCCGCCACGGCTTGCTCTATGGCGCGGCAGAGTCTTTCGGCATCGGTGTCGCCGCGGAGGGTGTAGAAGTAGGGCAGGTTGTAGCACACTTCACCCCGATGGGCTGCGCATTCAGCATAGATGCCGTATTGCGTCTGTGACAGAGGGGCTGATTTTTTCATAGGTCAGCTGAGAGTTGTGGATGAAGATGATGATTACTCAAAGATGAAAAGGTTGATGAATCCGGTCATCTTGAAGACGTTGCGGATGTCATCGTTCACGCTGCGAAGGGTGACGGTGTGGCCGTTGCTCTTCGCTTTCTTGAGGATACTCAAGAGGATGCGCAGCCCGCTCGATGCTATGTAGTCGAGGTGTTGGCAGTCGATTACGATGTCTTTCTCTTCGTTGGCGGCGAGGGGTTGCAGTTCTTTTTCCACTTCCACGGCCGCGGCGGTGTCGAGCTCGCCTTCGAGGGTGGCTACGAGCCGGTTGTCAAGCTCTGTGATTGTCGTTTTCATTGTTGAATAATGGGTTTATTGTTGTTTGTTTATTGTTTTGCGTAGGGTGAGGACGTTTTGGCCATTGACGCGCTCATAGTTGATGCTGTCCATCAGTTGCCGCACGAGGAAGATGCCGAGGCCGCCTATCTGCCGCTCTTCGGCCGAGAGGGTGGTATCGACATCGGGGTTGGTGGTGGGCGCAAACGGCTTCCCGGAGTCGGTGACCACGAGGCGGAGGTCGGCGGCGGTGGCTATGGCGTCGATGCGGATGTCACCGGTGGTGCCTTGGGGGTAGGCGTAGTTGATTACGTTTACCACCACCTCTTCGAGAGCCAGTTGCAGATTGCCGATGGCGCTGCGGTTGAGCTTCAGCTCCTGGCCCACCTCCTTGATGAAGCCGTTCATCAAGGGAACGTTATTAAGGTCGTTGGTGATGGTGAGGCTGCGCTCGAGGGTAGTTTTTTCAACCTTCGGGGTGTAGTGCAGGGCGAGCATCGTGACGTCGTCGCTCTGCTCGGCATCGCCTATAAACTCTTTCACGCGGTCGATGATGGCGTCGATAAGCTGCTGCGGATTGCGAGTGTGGCTCGCTTGGAGCAGGCGCTCGAGGCCGAACTGGGCGTGGCTGCTGTTCATCGCTTCGGTGACACCGTCGGTGTAGAGCAGCAGGGTGTCGTCGGGCTCGAGCTTCATCTCTTGCTCTTTATAGTCGAAATCGGCGATGACGCCCAGCGGCAGATTGGCCTCCACGGGCATCACGGAGGCCTCACCGCGGAGCAGCAGCGGCGCGTCGTGGCCGGCGTTGCAGTAGCGTAGGCGCCCGGTGGGAAGGTCGAGCACGCCCACGAAGAAGGTCACAAACATATTGGTCTCGTTGCCGGTGCACAGTTCCGTGTTGATGTGGCCGGCGATGCGTGCCGGCCGTAGCTCGCGAAGTGTAGCGGCGCGGAAGTGGGCATGGGTGATGGCCATAATGAGGGCCGCGGCCACGCCCTTGCCGCTCACGTCGGCAATGCAGAAGAACAGCTTCTCGTCGCGCAGTCGGAAGTCGTAGAGGTCGCCGCCCACCTGCCGCGCCGGCAGTAGCGTGCTGGCCACTTCGAGGTTGTCGTGGTCGATGACGGCCGTCGGGAGCATCTCGTGCTGGATCTTCTGCGCCGTGTCCAATTCGGTGTCGAGACGCTGCTGCTCCACCTGGGCCTTGAAGAGCATCTTCCGGCTGCGGCTGTAGGCCAGCAGAATAAGTCCTATGAGCGAGAAGCCGATGAGCATCGCTATCAGCATATTGCGCCGCGGCTTATTGAGCGGGGCGTAAAGCTCGTCCTCGTAGCTTACTAAAGCTATTATCCAGTGGGGCTTCCCGCGTATGTTGCCGAAGAAAATGTAGCCCTTGTCGCCGTCGGGCGATTTGAACGAGATTATCTCTATCCGCTTGTTGGCGCTGAGCCTGCGGTCCACGGTGCTGTCGCCGAGCATCTGCTCTATCAGCTTGAAATCGCGGGCCTTGGGGTGGGTGTGGTGCGGACGCGCTATGAGCTTGCCGTCCTCCGTAAGTATCACGCAGAACGACGACGGCATCCGCGAGTGGGCATTGATGGTGTCGCCCAGCCACTGAAGCGAGATGTCGAAGCCGAACACCCCGGCCAGGCGCTCATCGTCGTCCCACACCGGGGTGGCCAGGGTGATGATATAGTCCTTTGCCCCTACGGTGTCGAGATACGGCTCGCTCCATATCATGTGGCGCTCCTTGATGCTTTTGCGGAAGAAATCGCGGGTGGTGTAGTCGTGGAGCTCGCTGGCCATCTGGCCTGTCTTGATGCTGTCCTTGTCGTTGAAAGCCCATGGCTCGAACCGCTCGCCTTCGCCCTTGTAGTAGCCGGGCACAAACGCCACGCCGGCGCCTATCACGTAGGGGTTCTTCTCTACGATGCTGCGCGAGATTTTGTAGATGTCGGAAGGATGCCCGGTGGCCTCGGCTATCTCATCACGGTAGTTCTTCTGCAGCAGCTCGAAGTGGTTGAGCATGCTGCGGGTCACTACGGCCTTGGTGCGGAGGTCGGCCTCGGCATTGTGCTCTATCTCATCGTTGAGTAGATCGCGCATATAGAAGTACTGCAGGGCCGAGAGTAGCTCCACCAGCAGCGCCGCGGCGATGATGATAGCGCCGGCGCCCGCTTTGCCTCCAAACCATCGGCTCGCTTTTATCTGTATCATTGGCTTATATCCGTTTACTCACAGGCGTGCCCTTTCGAGCGCACACTTTGGCGGTAAAGTTACGCATTTCAGCCGAAAATCGCAATAGATACGGAGAAAGATATGCGAGGAGGCGCCCCCTCAGGCTGCACTGCTCCGGCGCACTGCTCCATTGCACTACTATAGTGCAAAACTACAGTGTGCCATTAAAATAAAAGCCAACCGCCTGGCTATCAGGCGGCTGGCTTCTTGGTGACCTCGGAGGGGCTCGAACCCTCGACCCACTGATTAAGAGTCAGTTGCTCTACCAACTGAGCTACGAAGTCGTTTTTCCGACTGCAAAGGTAAGCATTATATCCTAATCAGCAAAATAATTCGCGATATTTTTCAAAATTTATTTCCGGCGGGGGCTCCT
>CAMHGU010000032.1 GCA_946184715.1 uncultured bacterium
CTGAGAAAAATTTTCGTAGAACGGGGAATAATGTGTAATTTTGTGGTTACAATAATTGACTGAAAAGATATGACCGATATTCTGCTTGAAGTGGACCACGTGAGCAAGCGCTACGCCGAGCACTTGGCGCTCGACGATGTGTCGCTTGCGGTGCCCCGCGGCTCCATCTACGGCTTGCTCGGGCCTAACGGCGCGGGGAAGACCACGTTGATACGCATCATCAACCGCATCACCGCGCCCGATAGCGGCCGTGTAAGCCTCGACGGGCACCCGCTGAGTCCCGACGACGTGTACAACATAGGCTATCTGCCCGAGGAGCGAGGGCTATACAAGAAGATGAAGGTGGGCGACCAGGCGGTGTTTTTCGCGCGGCTCAAGGGGCTAACGAAGCAAGAGGCGGTGACGCAGCTGCGGCAGTGGTTTGACCGCTTCGGCATCGCCGACTGGTGGAACAAGAAGGTGGATGAGCTGTCGAAGGGAATGGCCCAGAAGGTGCAGTTCATCACCACGGTGCTCCATAGGCCCAAGCTGTTGATATTCGACGAGCCGTTCTCGGGGTTTGACCCCATCAATGCCGACCTGCTGCGGCGCGAGATACTGCGACTTCGCGACGAAGGCGCCACGGTAATCTTCTCCACCCACAACATGGCGAGCGTGGAAGAGATGTGCGACCATATCACGCTAATCAACAAGTCGCACAATATCCTCTCCGGCTCGATAGAGGAGGTGCGCAACTCGATGGGCTCGGGCCGTTACTCCATCAGCTACGAAGGCGACGCCGCGAAGCTGGGCGAGGCAATCGAGCGCCTTGCGGTGGTGGAGGATAGTGCTGCCGGCACTGCCACCGTCAGGCTGATACACGGCGCCACGGTGCGCGAGGTGCTCGCCGCGGCCAATGCGGCCGTCGACATCCGCTCCTTTGCCCAGGAGATACCCACAATGAACGACATCTTTATTCACACCGTCAACAACTACAACAATGGCACGCGACAATAAAATTGGAATCATCATAGCACGCGAATACTACGAGCGCGTGCGCAAGAAAAGTTTCATCATCGTCACCCTGCTGATGCCAATCTTTATGATTGCGCTGATGGTGGCGCCGGCGCTGCTGATGACGGTCACTACGGGCGATACCAAGGTGGTGGACGTAATTGACAAGTCGGGGCTTATCCTGCCGAAGCTCGAGAGCGACCAGGCGCTGGTGTTTGCGCCGGCGGAGCAGACGCTCGACTCGCTGCGGGTGACCGACAACGGCCACTTCGGGGTGCTCTACATTCCGGCCGACGTGGTGGACCGTCCCGACCGCATCAGGCTCTACGCCAACGAGGCCTCCTCGGTGGCCTTGGAGGAGAATATCAACGGGCAGCTCAGCAAGATTATCGAAGATATCAAGCTGCGCGACTACAATATTGAGAACATCGACAAGATACTTGCCGACGTGAGGACCAACGTGAGCGTGCAGGTGCTCGACAACAGCACCGAGGGCGAGAGCAGCACCTCGACGCTGACATCGTTTGCTATCGGCACTCTGCTCGGCTTCATTCTCTATATGTTCCTGATACTTTACGGGCAGATGGTGATGACGAGCGTCATCGAAGAGAAGGGCAACCGCGTGCTGGAGGTGCTGGTGTCGAGCTGCACACCGTTCCAGATGATGATGGGCAAGATTCTGGGCGTGGCGCTTGTGGCGCTGACGCAGATTGCCATCTGGGGCGTGCTGATTACCGCGGCAGCGGCTGTGCTGCCCGCGCTGTTGCCGCCTGATGTGGCCGCCGATATGGTGGCCTCGCAAGCAGGCAATCAGGCGTTCCACTCGAATGTCGATGCCGATACGCTAAGCGCATTGACGCTGATTACCGACCTCCGCTACATCATCAACATCTTCTTCTGGTTCATAATGTTTGCGGTGTTCGGCTTCCTGTTCTATGCGGCCCTCTTTGCCGCCGCCGGCTCGGCCGTGGATAACATACAAGACGCCGGACAGCTCACCACCCCCATAATGCTGCCCATCATCATAGCGCTCTTGCTCGAGTTCACCATCATCAACGACCCCAATTCGTCGCTGGCGTTCTGGTTCTCAATGATACCGTTCACATCGCCCATCGTGATGCTTGCGCGGGTGCCGTTTGGCATACCGCTGTGGCAGCCGGCACTGTCGCTCGCGCTGCTCGTGGCTTCGTTTGTGGCCGCCACGTGGCTTGCCGGCAAGATTTACCGTGTGGGCATCTTTATGTATGGCAAGAAACCGTCGCTCAAGGAGATAGTCCGTTGGGTGAAATATAAATGACACCGATATGATATTCTGGTTTTCAGGCACCGGCAATTCGCGCTGGGTGGCCGAGCAGTTGGCTCGGCAGCTCAACGACCGGTTAATCTCTATCGCCGACGCTATCAGCGCCGCAGAGTACCGCTATACGATAGCGGCCGATGAGCGGCTCGGCTTCGTGTTCCCGATTCACTCGTGGGGCCCTGCCCCCATCGTGCTTCGCTTCATCAAGCAGATGCACATCGACGGCTACAGCACATCGACCTACACGTGGATGGCGTGCACCTGCGGCGACGAGTGCGGCCACGCCGTAGCGCTGTGGCAGAAAGCCCTGGGGCGCATCAAAGGCAACGCTGCCTTCTCGGTGCAGATGCCCAACACCTACATCTGCCTGCCGGGGTTTGACGTCGATGCCCCCGACGTGGTAACACGGAAGCTCGCTGCCGCCGAGCCACGCGTAGAGCATATCGCCCTCAGCATAGCGCAGCGTCGCTGCACCATCGATGTGGTCGAAGGCCCGAAGGCCACGCTCAAGAGCCGCGTGGTGTATCCGCTTTTCAAGCACTACGGGCATAGCGACCGTGCGTTCAAGGTCAACACTGCGGTGTGTACCCGCTGCGGCACGTGTGTCAAGGCGTGTCCGGTGGGCAACGTCGCCATCGACGAATCGGGCACCCCGCGCTGGCACCACCGGTGCGAGCTGTGCTTGGCCTGTATCCACGCCTGCCCGCAGCGCGCCATCGAGCGCGGCACAGCGACCGTCAAAAAAGGCCGATACCACCTTCCTAACAAATACAAGCAATGAACTTCCGCACCTCACTCGAACCGCCGCGCATAGCCTCAGGCAAACTCATCCACGAAGAAGGGGTGATGCTGCTGGGCTCGTGCTTCTCCGATGAAATCGGGGCACGGCTGCGGCGCGCCCTTTTCGGCATCGACATCAACCCGTTCGGCACCACGTTCAACCCTATGAGCATCGCCGCCTCGCTCGACCGTATCATCGACGGCACGCCCTTCACCGATGACGACGTGTGGCTCCACAACGGCGTGTGGTGCAGCTTTATGCACCATTCGTCGTTTGCCTTAACTGACCGCGAGCGCACCCTTGAGCTGCTCAACCGGCGCCTTGCCGAGGCCCGCGGGCACCTCACCGACGCTATGACGCTGATACTCACGTGGGGCACCGCCTTCGTCTTTGAAGAGAAAGCCACGGGCAAGGTGGTCAACAACTGCCACCGCCTGCCAGCCGCCACATTCCACCGCCGTATGGTGACGGCCGACGAAATCACGGCTCGCTACGCTGCCCTCGTGGGTCGTCTGCGCCAATTCAACCCGGGCATCAACATCATCGTGACGGTAAGCCCCGTGCGTCACCTCGGCGACGGTCTTGAAGGCAACTCCCTGAGCAAAGCGATGCTCCGAGTGGCCGCCGGCGAACTCAAAGAGCTCACGCGCGGCATCGTCGATTACTTCCCCGCCTATGAGGCCGTGATTGACGACCTGCGCGACTATCGCTTCTACGCGCCCGATATGCTGCACGTGTCGAGCGTTGGCGCCGACTATATCTATCAGCTGTTTCTCGACTGGCACGCCTCGGCCACCACGCGCCAGGCCGCCGAAGAGTGCGAGCGCCTGACCCGCCGTCTCGACCACCGCCCGATGACCGAAAACGCCGATGCTATCGATGCTTTTCGGCGCGCCACGGCCGACGTAATCGACCAGCTTTGCGCCCGCTATCCATATCTGCAACCCCGTATCACAAAATATCAGACAACCCGATGATAACCGACATTACGACCATATCAGGCGTCGTGGGCGCCACCACGGCCACGCCACTGCATCCCTGCCGCATCGAGCATCTGCTCACCGACTCACGGTCGCTCACATTTCCCGCCACAACGCTCTTTTTCGCCCTCAATACCGCCCGGCGTCGCGGCACCGACTACATCGCGCAGCTCTATGAGCAAGGCGTGCGCAACTTCGTAGTTGATACGGCCATAGCGCCGCTTCCCGCCGATGCCAACGTACTCCACGTGCCCTCGGCGCTCGATGCCCTGCAGCAGCTCGGCAAGTGGAACCGAGAGCAGCACGGTGCCACCGTGGTGGCCATCACAGGCAGCCGCGGCAAGACAATAGTCAAAGAGTGGCTCTACACAATATTGCGCCCCTACAAGCGCGTCACCCGCTCGCCCCGCAGCTACAACTCGCAAATCGGCGTGCCCCTCGCGCTCTGGGAGATTAACGACCGCACCGAGATTGCCATCATCGAGGCCGGCATCTCCACCGTAGGCGAGATGGAACGGCTCGAAGAGATGATACAGCCCGATATCGCCGTAATCACCTCCATCACCGGCGAGCACGACGACGGCTTCAGCTCCCGCCGCCAGAAGGCCGACCAGAAAGCGCTGCTTACCCGCCGCGCCCGCCGTGTCATCTACCCTGCCGACGACGCCACCATCAGCGCCGCCGTCACCTATGCCGCTCCGGCCACCGCGCTGATGCCGTGGAGCCTCAGCGACAGCCCCGACGCGGCTGTCACCGCCGCCTGCTCCGTGGGCGACACCTCGACCACCATCTCCCTCAAAGCAGGCGGAGAAAGCACCGACTTGACAATCCCGTTCACCTCGCGCTACGACATCGAGAACGTCATCACGTGCCTCACCACAGCGCAGCTGCTCCACATAGCCACGGCCTTACTGCCGGCCGATGCCATCTTCAAGCGCGTGGCCACACGCATCGATGTGCTCGAAGGGGTCAACGACTCGCTGCTCTTCTTCGACAACTATACCCCCGACTACCGCTCCCTTGCCACAGCACTCGATTTCATCGCCCGCCGCGCCACCGACCACCGCTCCACCACGGTAATCACCGCCGTGCCCTCACCCGAGGAGATGACGCTCCAAGAGGCCTTCGCCGCCATCGCCGCCCTCGTAAAGGCAAGAGGCGTGAAGCGCCTTATAGGCATCGGCAAGGAATGGGCCGAAGTGACGAAATCGTTCGATGGTATCGAGTGTTTCTCCTTCCCGACGGTAGCCGATTTCCTCGAGAAAATGCCCGCCTCGAACTTCGCTGATGAGCGCATCCTCATCAAAGGCGGCCTCGATTTCCTCCCCATCGCCGATGCTCTCGAGCTGCAGCTCCACGAGACGATGCTCGAAGTGAACCTCGACGCGTTGGCCTCCAACTACAACTTCTTCCGCTCACGGCTGCGCCCCTCGACGGGAATGATATGTATGGTAAAGGCCTCGGGCTACGGAGCCGGCAGCTACGAAGTGGCTAAGACGCTGCAGGACAGCGGCGCCGCTTATCTGGCTGTGGCCGTCATCGATGAGGGCGTGGCACTGCGCCGCGCCGGTATCACGATGCCCATAATGGTGCTCAACCCCGTGGTGATGAACTATAAGACTCTCTTTGCCTACAACCTTGAACCCGAGATTTTCAGCATCGATATGGTGCGCGACATCATCGCCGAGGCCGAGCTGCGCGGCATCACCGACTATCCCGTGCACGTGAAGATCGACACCGGAATGCACCGCCTCGGGTTCCTGCGAGAGCAGTTGCCCGAACTCATCGCCACACTCCACGAGCAGCGCGCCATCCGCCCCGCCACGGTGTTCTCCCACCTCGCCACGGCCGACTGCTTCGACAAGGACGACTACACCCGCCACCAGCTCGACTACTTCGACGCGGCGTGTGCCGAGCTGCAAGCCGGCTTCAGCCACCGCATCAAGCGCCATATCCTCAACACCGCCGGCATAATCCGCTTCACCGAGCATCAGCACGACTTCGTGCGCCTCGGCATCGGGCTTTACGGCATTCCAATCCTGCACGACGGCTCCGAAGACGGGCTGCGGCAAGTATCAACGCTCTCCACCGAGATTATCTCCATCAAAGCGTGGGAAGCCGGCACCACGATAGGCTACGGCCGGCGCGGTGTGCTCAAGCGCGACTCACTCATCGCCACCATTCCCATAGGCTATGCCGACGGCTTCAACCGCCACCTCGGCAACGGCGGCACCACGGTGTGGGTCAACGGGCACCTGTGTCCCACGGTAGGTAATATATGTATGGACGTGTGTATGATCGACGTCACCGATGCCGATTGCCGTGTGGGCGACCGAGTGGAGATCTTCGGCGACCACATTCCCGCGCAAGCCATCGCCGACCGCCTCGGCACCATCCCCTACGAAGTGCTCACCTCGGTAGCACCCCGCGTCAAGCGCGTGTACTACCGCGAGTGACCCCACTCACCGAGTGTTAGATTTGCCAGAAGCTATTGACTCTCTATGGCTTCAGGGTCGCTCAGTGGCGGAGGAGGGGGAGAATGCGGGTGAGGGCTGCGGCGAGGGCGTCGGCATCGTCGCGGGTGTTGTAGATGGCAAAGGAGGCGCGGATGGTGCCTTCGATGCCGTAGTAGTCCATCAAGGGCTGGGCGCAGTGGTGACCGGTGCGCACGGCTACTCCCAATCGGTCGAGGAGCATTCCCACGTCGTAGTGGTGGGCGCCCGCTACATTGAACGCTATCACCGGAGCTTTCGCTTCAGCGGTGCCGTAGATTGTAAGCCCGTCGATGCGGCTCAGCAGCTCGGCGGCGTACGCGCCCAGCTCGCGGCCGTGTCGCTCGATACGGTCAATCCCCACCTCTCCTATAAAGTCGAGCGCTGAGGAGAAGGCGGCAATGTCGATAAAATCGGGCGTTCCGGCTTCGAATTTGTAAGGGACATCGGCCCAGGTGGTGCCTCCGTCGAGTCTTACGTGGCCTATCATCTCGCCGCCGCCTTGATACGGCGGCATCGCCTCGAGCAGCTCACGCTTGGCGTAGAGCACACCCACGCCCGTAGGCCCGTACATCTTATGGGCCGAGAAGGCGTAGAAGTCGGCATCGATATCAGTCACGTCAACAGCCTGATGAGCCACGGCCTGGGCGCCATCGATAAGGATTCGGGCGCCGTGGCGATGAGCCATATCGGCAATGGCCTTGACGGGGTTGACGGTGCCGAGCACATTGGAGACGTGGGCCACGGCCACCAGGCGTGTGGCCGGGGTGAATAGGCGCTCAAGGGCGGCGAGGTCGAGAGTGCCGTCGGGGTGCAGGGGCGCCACCTTGATGCTGATAGCCTTGCGATGGCTCAGCAGCTGCCACGGCACTATATTGGCGTGGTGCTCCATCTGTGTCACTATCACCTCATCGCCATCGCTGAGCAGCGCGCCATAGCTCGAAGCCACGAGGTTGATGGCCTCGGTGGTGCCGCGGGTGAACACGATGCAGTCGCTGCCGGGCGCGTTGATGTAGGCTGCCACACGCCGGCGCGTAAGCTCCATATGCTCGGTGGCTTCGACCGAGAGGGTATGCACTCCGCGATGCACGTTGGCCTTGTAGTGGGTGTAGGCATCGGTGATGGCATCGACCACCCGCTGCGGGGTTTGCGACGTGGCGGCATTATCGAGATACACGATGCGGCGTCCCTCCACCTCGCGCTGCAAGATGGGGAATTGGCTTTGGATAGCGGCTATATCGAGTGGCGCGTTCATTGCTTGGGGTTGATGGGGTTGTGGCAGTCGGCTTTGCAGTCGCCGCAGAGGGCTTTGACGTTGCCGAGGCGTTGCTCGGTGAGCTGGCGCAGCCGTGTGGCGAGGGCGGGAATGTCGATGGCATCGGTGACATCGCTCAAGAAGGCCTGCACGAGCATCATCCGCGCCATAGCCTCGGGAATGCCGCGCTGGCGCATATAGAATATGGCGTCGGCATCGAGCTGGCCGGTTGAGGAGCCGTGGCTGCACTTCACATCGTCACAGTAAATCTCAAGCTCGGGCTTGGAATGGACGCGCGCTGTGGCGGTGGCCACGATATTCTTGTTGCTCTGATAGGCCTCCACCTTGGCGGCGCCGGGGGCCACCTTCACGCGGCCTATGAAAGAGCCGCGGCCTTCGTCGCCCACGAAGTACTTGAACAGCTGGTTGCTACGCCCGCGCAAACCTTGATGCACAAGCGTGGTGTGGTTGTCGACCACCTGGCGCTCCTTGGCGATGGCAAGGCCGAGTAGGCGGGTTTCGGTGTCGTTGCCGCAGGCAGCGACGTGCAGATTGTTGCGGGTGATGCCGTTGGTGAGGGTGACGGTGCCGTGGTGGAGGCTGCTCCCCTCGGCTTGACGCGCCCAGAGCGAGGCCACGCGCCGAGTGGCGGGCGTGGACTGCTCGAGGTCGTAGATGTGGAGTGCCGCGCGGGCACCTACGGCCACCTCTACCACCTCGTTGATGAGCATTGCCGGAGCCGACGATTGGGTGTGGTCGCAGAGCAGCAGCTGAGCTTCGGCATCGTCGTCGATGACGATAAGCAAGCGTCGCGAAGCCATAATGGGCACATTGCCGCTGAGGATATTCACAATCTGGACAGGCTTGGCGAGCTTCACGCCTCGGGGCACATAGATGCAGATGCCGTCTTGGGCGAGCAGTGTGCTGAGTGCCACCTGGGCATCGTCGAGGGGCGCTATGCGGGCGTAGTGGCGCGCCACCACGTCGGGGAACTCGCGCGCGGCATCGCCGAGCGAGCCTACCATTACGCCGTCGGGGAGCTGCCGCATCGAGCCATCTATATATGAGTCGTTGACCTGAAAACCGAGCCACGTGGAGAGGTTGGGCACCTCGCAGCGGAATGGCTCGAGGGTGTCGGCGGCGATGCTCAGGCGCGAGGCATTGATGCCGTAGTCGGGTTCGAAGAGGGTGTCGATGCCCTGGATGTCGTAGCCGGGCGCGCCCTTGGCGGGCAGGGTGGCCTCGCGGAGCGCGGCGCGAGCCTCCGGACGCCTATCGTTGAGCACGGGAGCGGCGTGGGCCGCTATCAGCTCGGCATTGGCATCGTAGAAGTCGAGATATTGTCGCAGTGGGTTCATCGGTCGTCAAGCTCCTCTTTAATCCAGTCGTAGCCTTTCTCTTCAAGCTCGAGGGCGAGCTCAGGGCCTCCTGTGCGCACTATGCGGCCTTTGTAGAGCACGTGCACGAAGTCGGGGCGTATGTAGTCGAGCAGCCGCTGATAGTGGGTGATTACGATGGTGGCATTGTCGGCGGTCTTGAGCTGATTGACGCCGGCGGCCACGATGCGCAGGGCGTCGATGTCGAGGCCGGAATCGGTCTCGTCGAGAATCGAGAGGCGGGGCTCGAGCATCGCCATCTGGAATATCTCGTTGCGCTTCTTCTCGCCGCCTGAGAAGCCTTCATTGACCGAGCGCGAGGCCAGACGGTTGTCGAGCTCCACCACGGCGCGCTTCTCGCGCATCAGCCGCAGAAACTCGGTGGCGCTCACTGGCTCCTGACCGTGGTATTTGCGCTTCTCGTTGAGAGCCGCGCGCATAAAGTTGGTCATCGACACGCCGGGAATCTCCACCGGGTATTGAAAACTGAGGAAGAGGCCTTCGTGGGCGCGCTGCTCGGGTGGCATGGCGAGTAGGTCTTTGCCGCCGAAGCTCACGGTGCCTTCGGTGACGGTGTACTGGGGGTTGCCGGTAAGCACGGCCGAGAGGGTGCTCTTGCCGGAGCCGTTGGGGCCCATGATGGCGTGCACCTCGCCGGCGTTGACCGTCAGGTCGATGCCGCGCAGTATCTCTTTGCCCTCTATCGAGGCGTGCAGGTTGTTGATTTGTAGCATATTTTGTTGTGTCATTATTTATCCTATTGAGCCTTCGAGGGTTATCTGCAGCAGCTTCTGAGCCTCAACGGCAAACTCCATCGGGAGCTTCTGCATCACCTCCTTGGCGTAGCCGTTGACGATAAGGCCTATGGCGTCCTCGGTGGGAATGCCGCGCTGGTTGCAGTAGAAAATTTGGTCCTCGTTGATTTTTGATGTGGTGGCTTCGTGTTCTACCACGGCGGTGTCGTTGTGCACATCGATATAGGGGAAGGTGTGGGCGCCGCAGCTGTCGCCGAGCAGCAGACTGTCGCACTGGGTGTAGTTGCGGCAACCGCGCGCCTTGGCCGCCACGTGTACCTGGCCGCGATAGCTGTTCTGGCTGCGACCCGCCGAGATGCCTTTCGACACGATGGTACTCCGCGTGTTGTTGCCTAAGTGTATCATCTTGGTGCCGGTGTCGGCCTGCTGGTGGTTGTTGGTCACGGCCACGGAGTAGAACTCGCCTATGGAGCCGTCGCCGGCAAGCACGCAGCCGGGATACTTCCACGTGATGGCCGAGCCGGTCTCCACCTGGGTCCACGAAATCTTGGAGTGGTCGCCACGGCAAAGGCCGCGCTTGGTCACGAAGTTGTAAACCCCGCCACGGCCCTCCTTGTCGCCGGGATACCAGTTCTGCACGGTGCTGTACTTCACCTCGGCGCGGGTCTCGGCGATGATCTCGACGATGGCGGCGTGGAGCTGGTTCTCATCGCGCATCGGGGCGGTGCACCCTTCGAGATACGACACGTAGGAGTCGTCGTCGGCCACGATGAGCGTGCGCTCAAATTGGCCGGTGCCGCTGGCGTTGATGCGGAAGTAGGTCGAGAGCTCCATAGGGCAACGCACGCCCTTGGGGATATACACGAAGGAGCCGTCGGAGAACACGGCCGAGTTGAGCGCCGCGAAGAAGTTGTCGCGGCTGCTTACCACCTTGCCCAGATAGCGCTGCACGAGGTCGGGGTACTCCTTCACGGCTTCGCTGATGGAGCAGAAGATGATGCCCAGCTCGGCGAGCTTCTCGCGATAGGTGGTGCGCACGCTCACGCTGTCCATCACGGCATCAACGGCCATACCGCTGAGGGCCTTCTGCTCTTCGAGTGGGATGCCGAGGCGGTCGAAGGTGCGCTTCATCTCGGGGTCGATGTCATCGAGGCTCCCGGGGGCCTTGCGCTGACGCGGCGCGGCGTAGTAACTGATGGCCTGAAAGTCGATGGGCGGTATCTCAAGATGGGCCCACCGGGGCATTGTCATCTTCTCCCACCGCTTAAAGGCATCGAGGCGGAACTGCAGCAACCACTCGGGCTCGCCTTTGAGCCGCGAGATGGTGCGTACCACCTCTTCGTTGAGCCCCACGGGGATGATATCGGTGGCGATATCGGTGGTGAACCCCCACTTGTAATCGGAGGAGGTGACATCGTTGATGATGCCGGCCGAATCGGGGGGCGTCGGTTTATTATTGTCAGTTGTCATCGTTGTCATCGTTGTTGTCGGCAGCGATGCTGTCGTCGCTGTCGTCGTCGGGTTGATTTCCGGTAATGGCTCGCTGCACTATCGGCACTATATCGCTGCTGAAGAGCCACGGCGCCACGTCGAGGGTAAGCTCATAGGGCTTGCCGCCAAGCATCTTCTCGCTCTTGACTGGCCGGCTATCGGGTGCCACCACATTCCACAGGTTGAACACCAGGCTCAGCACAAAAAGATACTTCAGCACGCCCACGCCCGCGCCGGCGAGCTTGTCGATAGCGCTCACGTGGAGACGGCCGATGATGTCCTTGAGCAGCCGTGCGGCAAGGCGCAGCCCTATATAGGCGGCTACGAAGAGGATGATGTGGCCTAAGATGGAGGCCCCCCAGGTGCTGCCGCCAAGGTCGGGTACCACCGCCAGCAGGAAGTCGGTCATCACGCCGCCGCCTATGCGCGTCAGCGCTATCGCCGCAATCAAGGCTGCAAGCGACGCCAGCTGCTGTATCAGCCCGCGCCACCAGCCTATAATCAGCCCGGCGCCCACCGCTATCAATATCAGTAAATCGAACAGTGCCATTTTCCATTCACGCGTAGATGGAAGCCGAGCGGGCTTCGCCTCTACCTTTTTCAGCTGTGCAAAGTTACTAAAAACGCCGTAACCACACAACCTCCCGCCGCCCGCCCGCGCCCTCGCTCGCGAAGTTTTTGCCCCGCCGCCGTGGTTTTTGCCTTGTTTGTGACAAAAAATTGCTAACTTTGCACTTTATTATCAATAATTTATCAACTCCGTAATCAACTACCGAAAACAATGAACGACCTTCGTAATATCCTAACCGCCATCATTATAGCCGCAACCATAGCTGTAGCCCAAGCCGAAATCCCGGCCGGATACTACAACTCACTCATCGGCAAGACCGAGAGCGCGCTCAAGACCGCTGCGCGCGATAAGATTTATGCCCACACGATGCTCGACTACGGCGACCTCTTCCCCGTCCACTTCAAGAAAACCGACGTAAGGCCCGGAACCAACCCGCTGCAGTGGTGGGATATGTACAGCAACAAGGTTTCCTACGTAGAGCGCGGATGGAGCGGTATGAACCGCGAGCACTCATTCCCCAAAAGCTGGTGGGGCGGTAGCACCACTCTCCCGGCCTACACCGACCTCAACCACCTCTATCCCTCGGAGTCGAAGGCCAACACAGCCAAAAACAACTACCCGCTCGGCATTGTCGATGTGGTGGAGTTTGACAACGGCCTCAGCAAAGTGGGGCTTCCGGTGGCCGGGCAAGGCGGCGGTTGCACTAAGGTGTTCGAACCGGCCGACGAGTACAAAGGCGACTTCGCCCGCACCTATTTCTATATGGTCACCTGCTATCAGGATGTCACTTGGAAATATACTTATATGGCCCAGAACGGCACTTACCCGTCGCTCTCAAAGTGGGCTCAAGATCTGCTCCTTGACTGGCACCGCGCCGACCCCGTGAGCCAGAAGGAGATTGACCGCAACGAGGCCGTATATCAGCAGCAGGGCAACCGCAACCCCTTCATCGACCTGCCTGAGCTGGCCGAGTACATCTGGGGCAACAAGCGCGGACAGGCATTCTCTCTCGACGACATAGGCGGCACCCCCGAACTCCTAACCCCCATTGCGCGTAGCAACATAAGCCTCGGCGAGGTGGCACAGAACGTGACTCTCAACACCAAAATCAACCTCAAAGGCAAAAACCTCTACGGCTCCGTCTCGGTGTCAGTTTACGGCGACGATGCCCGCTGCTTCTCCCTTGCCGCCAATAAGATTCCAGCTGCCGGCCTCAACACCGATGAGGGCTACGACCTCGCCGTCACTTTCTTAGGCGATGAAGTCCGCACTTACTCCACCAACATCATCATCTACGACGGCGGCCTTACGGGCAGCACTATGATTACGGTCTCGGTCGATGTGAAGCCCACTCCGGTGCTCACCACCCTCGCTATGCTCGAGCCTACCGACGTCACCGCTATGGGCTATCGCGCCAACTGGACTGCAGCTCCTGAGATTATCGACCACTATGTGCTCACCCGCGTCATCTACTTCCCTTCATCGACCATCACCAAGACTTATACCACCACCGAGCCTTACTTCGACATCACCGATATGGACGCCTCGGCCACCGAGGATCTCTCCGTGCAGTCGTCGCGTTGGGGCGTGCTCAGCGAGCCTTCGGAGGTGCAGCACATCAACCCCGCCGGCGTGGAGAGCATTTCAATCGACCGTGGCCTCACTGTCTTTGGAATCGGAGCTAACGCGATGTTCCGTTGCCGCGAGGACCACACCGACGTCAATATCTACAATACCGCCGGACAAGTGGTGACCCACCGCGACCGCATCAGCAATGGCGACCGCATCGAGCTGCCTGCCGGCATATACATCGTACGCACGGCTCAGCTCCCGCGCCCCATCAAGGTCGTAATCCGTTGACCTCAAGAGTGCCTCGCCGGTTACCTCGTTGTCTCGCTACAAGCCTTTATGCAATTTTATCGCTATAAAGGCTTGTGGCTCGCTGATTTATAGATGATTGCTAAGATGGGCTGGTCTTATAGTGAAGCCCAGGTGACTCACACGGCGCCATCTCGCGAGCAGCATTCGCTTGCCAAGATCGACCACGCCCTCGGCCAGCTTCGCCTGATGAAAGATGGTCACAGGGCATTAATGCTGATGATTTGCTCAATGGACTGTAAGATTAGCATTAGACTACAAGTTAATGAGTAATTTTGAATCCCGAATAATTTGACTTGAGGCCGATTGCTCCGCAATTCCGCCCGTAGGGCGCTTCATAATCGGTTGAGGTCGCAGCGAAGTGGACGCTTTGGATGAGACCAGGTCGAAGACCTGCCGATGTGGTTAACTCATTGTGAGGTG
>CAMHGU010000033.1 GCA_946184715.1 uncultured bacterium
GCAAATCAAGCTCGCTTGAATTTGCTTTTGCCGAGCCGCAGCCTAACTTGGGCGCAGCCAAAGTTAGTGCAAACCGAGAGCAATACAAAATGCGCAAGCGCATTTTTATTGCCGAGGTGCAGCCTAACTTGGGCCCCAGCCAAAGTTAGTGCAAGGCGAGAGCAAATGCAAATCAAGCTCGCTTGAATTTGCTTTTGCCGAGCCGCAGCCTAACTTGGGCGCAGCCAAAGTTAGTGCAAACCGAGAGCAATACAAAATGCGCTTGCTGAAAAAAGCGACAGGCCCGGCATCGTGGAGATGCGGGGCCTGACGAGGGGGTTACGACGGTGGAGCGATCAGATGCGCTCTAGCACGGTCTCTACAAGGTCGCGAACGGCCGTCTTGTAGTTGGGCGTAGCGTCGTTGTTCATACGGTTGGCGATGATGCAGCACACGGTCATCGTCTTGTGGCCCATCATCTTGCCGAGGCCCTGCACCATAGCGCTTTCCATCTCGTAGTTGGTGATTTTGCGGTCGCCATAGCGGTAGGCTTCGATGCGCTTGTTAAGCTCCGGCTCGGCAAGCGGCATACGCACTTCGCGGCCTTGCGGACCGTAGAAGCCGTTGGCGGTGATAGTGGTGCCGTGCACCATATCGTCGCGGCCTATACGCTCCACGAGCTCGGGGTCGGCATCCACGATGTAGGGGCGAGCGAAGAGCGGGTTCCAGCCCACGTGCTCCACGAAGTGGCGCTCCATCTCAAGGTCGCACACGCGGTTGCGGTCGGCATAGAAATTGAGGGCGCCGTCGAAGCCGATAGCCTTCTGGGCGATAACGGGAGTGCCCACGGGGAGCTCCGGCTGCAGCGCGCCCGAGGTGCCGATGCGGATGATATTGAGCGAGCGAAGCTTCTCGCGCACCTGGCGGGTGGAGTAGTCAACGTTGGCGAGCGAATCAAGCTCGGTCATCACGATGTCGATATTGTCGGCACCGATACCGTGGGAGAGGCACATAATGGGCTTGCCCTTGTAGGTGCCGCCTATGGTGTGGAACTCGCGGCTGGAGACTTCAAAGTCGCGGGTGTCGAAAAATTCGGCAACCATATTGACGCGACCCGGGTCACCCACGATGATGATGTTGTCGGTAAGGTGCTCCGGCTTCACATGGATGTGAAATGCCGAGCCATCGTCGTTAATGATAAGCTCTGAAGGGGGTATTATCTTCTTTTCCATTAAGTATTAGGTTTTATGGTTAGTAATTTCGATACACTCTGCTACTAAAAATGCAAATATAGCGTAAAAAATCGAGATATGCTATAGCCGCCGGCAATATTTTTTTTAGCCCGCCCCATTGACACTTTCGCAAGGGTACGCGAGATGGCACGGACAATGGAAGCCTTGCAGAATGTTTCAGATGACAGGGAGAAGCAAGCATCGCTCCTGCATCGGTCCGGAAAGCTCATGGCAGAGGTCATCGGACAGAATCTTTCCACAAAGTCTGTAGAGAAGATTCCACTGCTCTCCTTTGACAGCCCTTGGCTGGACTTGCAGGAGCGGATGAAAAAGAAGAATTCACCTCGCAAATTTGCTGTGGTATCGAGAGCGCCGACTCCTGATAGCACGTATTACCCGATACCGTACTATGCGGCATTGTTCAAGGGAAAGTGGTACAACATCAAGCAGCTCATTGGCATGGACAAAGAAGCGAAACTGAAGAACACGGCTCCACTGAAGTACCATATCGAGGTGTCTCAACGCTATTGGGATGGTATCTTCAAACGGGAACGCATCACTGACCCGAAGAAGATGCAGGAGCGTGTGGTAAAGGAGAAGCAGCAAATCATTGATTTCCTGACTGGGGCAGAGAATAGCGGAAAGGCTCTCTTCTCTACTTTCTACATCAGCCCTAACGGAGAGGAACAGCACGATGTGCGCATTTCTCGAATTGATGATGAAAAAGAGGGTGGCGACTGGTCCACGGACATACAGGAGGCCGTGAACATGTTCTGCTTCACCATGCGCGTACACTCTAACCTCGTCGGCTCTGTGCCGGGCAAATCGCAGTCTAATAACAGCGGTAGCGACAAACGCGAGCTTTATACGATTGCTCAGGCGCTTCAAAAGCCGTATCACGATTTGCTCTTTACCGTGCATCGCATCATAATGAAATTCAATGAATGGAAGAATGCCTACCCCTATTGCCCATTCATACAACTGACTACCCTTGACGAGAACAAGGATGCCAAAAAGGTTTCACCAGATACGCCTCCTGAATAAGGGGGCGTTTTTGTTTCCTGGTTCTCGACGCTGACCGCTACGCATTCTGCCCTCTCTCCTCACTGCAATCTGCATTCGCTCTTTCTTATTGTCTCTCCATTTCTCCAATTCCACGACAATCTTCCTATTTACTTTTTCCTTCACAAAGGTAGCTGGGCGGCTCCAGTCAAGGGCTTCCAGATATTTTTCTAAATAAAGATGGTTCCCTTCGGCGTCGGAGCTGCCACTTTCTTTGAATAATACCCGGACATCCTCCCTTGACAACAGAAGCCTGTCACCCTAACGCTCTTCATTGTTCGTAAAAAATAAATAAGATTTATGTTTCATCTTCAAAATTCCAAAACAATGAAAGCAAATGTTCAGATTTCCGCAGTGAAAAAAGAGTTCAAGAATGGTCAGCAGGGCTGGCAGGTATTCGTAGATGGCATGGAAGGTAGGCTCCGTTGCGAAATGAATTTCACTAATTCGCTATAGGCAATACGTTATTGCTTCCTGCTTTCAAAGCGTCTTGATTTGCAAATCAATGACATTCAGCTTGCTGCCCTCTCACTGGATTATCAGCGTGCAAAGTCCGCTGCCGAGCAAGCACAGGCTGCCGAGGTGGCTACAGAGGTAGCACAACAGGTGGCTGGTGAAGCAGGAGCAGAACAAGAGTCAGCTCCTGAAGAACAGGGCGAGGATGCTCCAGAAGAGGAGCAGCCCGCCGCCCTCAGTGATTCTCCCATGTTCAAACAATTCTGTGAAATGAAAAATAAGCACCCCGAAGCTGTCCTTCTGTTCCGTGTAGGCGATTTCTACGAATGCTACGAAGAGGATGCCATCACCGCTTCCGCTGTGCTTGCCCTCACCAACATCAAGAATGATGATGACATCACAGTGGCTGCCTTCCCACACCACGCTCTGGACACTTATCTTCCGAAGCTTATCCGCGCAGGTCACAGAGTTGCCATCTGTGATCAGCTGGAAAGCCCGAAAGCGAAAGCTAAGGTGCTCGAAATGGTAAAGCCGGCTTCAAAGAAGCGTTCTTCTAAGAAAGCATCGGTGGCTGAATAAGCCCCGATGTTTTCTGAAATAAGGCTCACAGGCTTTCGTCTGTGGGCTTTTTTGTGTTTTTATGCATATTTTTTGAGAACAAATTGTAACTTTGCACAAAAATTACAGGCTATGAGAAAAATTTTGATTGCCCTATTGTTATTTCCTTTTATTGCTAGTGCGCAAGAATTTTCTTTGTCGGATTACTTCTATCCGATGAACAAATTCCAATATACAATACGTTTGGCAGGAAACCATTCATCATTTATTAGGAATGAATACAAAATATCAAATTCTGGAATTGGTCAATTTTTGGAAGTAACTACTGAACTTTATCAAAACGTATATAATCACACTACCACAGCTCAAATAGCTTATGTATTATCAAAAGACAATACTAGAAATGCTATTATTAGCAATCGACAAGTATACTACAGCAAAATAACTGGTCTTCAAGATGAATCGGATCATCTGACATTATTCATTTTGCCAGAAAAAGGAAAAGTTGAAAAATGGTTTGAAACCTACAGGGAAGAAAAGTATTCATGCACAGCTGAGTATGTTGAAATCACATTTAACGGATTTAAATTAGGGCAGAAAGCTACCGCCGTAAAAATTACGAAAATCACAAAGCTCAATAATGAAGAATTGAAAACGTGGGAATATTGGCTTCCCAACTATAGCAAAATCGCTACATTTGTACAACGAGGCAAAGGTGAAATAAGAATTGTTGAAGTTTCTGATATGGTAGATAGTGAACCATCTATTACCGAATTATCAGCATCATTAGATTTGTCCTATGAAGAACCTCAAAAGAAACCTGCTCCTGTTAGAAAAAAATCAACACCCGTAAGGAAGCGTTAGAATAATTATCACGAGATACCCTCAAAGTCTTTCCTGTCGTCTGCTCTTGACGGGAAAGGCTTTGTCTTTACTGGGCATCGTCTTTCTGGTCACTACGATATGCGGCTGCTTGCCTCATGCTTGTCCGAGTATTGCGCTACCGCCGCTGATTCGCCGCTCCTGCATGGCATACACTTCCGAGGCTTGATACTCTTATTCTCCGCTCCTGTGTTGTGTGCCGCTCATACCGTGCCACGAGTCCCTATCCTTGAACAGCACTCGGATGATTTCCTAAAGGGCTGTGCAGTCCCTATGCTACAGTGTGAAAGGACACGCCATTGGCATCTGCCATCTGTGCGTCCCCTCATGATGTTCTGGCTTCCACCGCTCATTCTCCCATCTTCTCTATTGCATGGGCTCCTTTGTTTGTCTGTGTACACGCCAAAGGCACTGCTTCTTCAGGTACACTTGTTCCTTCTGTATTCTTTCACTCTAATCTCTCGTCCCTAATCTTTATCCCCTTGGTGCCCACGCCCTACAGGTAAGGAGGAAGCATTCCTCGCCCTCTACGGACACATGCTACGCCCTCTGCCGTCTGGCACAATCCGACCCACCTTCCTCGCATTCATCCACCATCGCTTTAGATGCAGGGATATTTGTTCTTCTCATGGTGCATGGCATCAGCAATGCCACCAGTGTCTGCCGATTCTCTGCCGGACATCTTCCGTCGGCTTTCTCTCTCAATCTTTGACATCATTTCCCTCTCTGCGTCAGTGCTCCTATCCTCTGTGCGCATCTGGCACCAGCTGGGTGCTTGCAGCAAGCCCGTGTCTGTCTCGTACATTTTGACTTCGTCTTCCTCCGTCACGACTCGGCAATTCAAATAAGTTTGATTGCCATAGATACTATAGATAATATCGGGATATGGCCGGCCCATAACGAAAGAGCTGAAGCCCGAAAGGGTTTCAGCTCTTAAGCGGTGCGTACAGGACTCGAACCAGCGACCTCCTGCGTGACAGGCAGGCATTCTAACCAACTGAACTAACGCACCGTGTCAAATCGCAATTACGAGAGGGCTATCCCTCATTGCGCTTGCAAAGTTACGGCTTTTTTCGGAACTACCAAAACTTTGGTCATATTTTTTCAAATAAATTTTCAAAACCTCCCTTCATTCACTATCGGAGGGGCATTGAATAACCCCGAAATGGCCCGTGGCGGCGCGGGGGCGACACAGGCGAATGGCGGCGCGGGGCGACTAATGCCCGCGGTGACGGGGGAGAGTAAAGCGAGAGGCACCGCCCTGCCGGGCGATGCCTCTGCGATATTGAGCTATATGATTAGCTGATTACTTACCAAAGGCGCGGAACTGGTCGATTTCCCAAGTAGCTGCCGTGGAGGTGGTGGAGGTGTAAACGAATGCCACCTTGAGCGCGCGAGCGTTGGCTACATCGACGGTGATGTCGCCCGAGTCCATAAATGTCCAGCTGCCCGACTTGGGAGCGTTGGGCACTTCGACGTCGGTCCAAGTCTGGCCACCATCGGTGCTGACCTTCACGAGCATCTCCTTAGAGAAGTTGCTGAAGAAGTTGCAAGCGAAGTGGAAGTTGAACAGAGCGGAGCTGTAGTTGGCCACATCGATATCGGGCGAGATGAGCCACGATTCGGTCTTGTAGCGAGTGCCGCTGACGTAGGCCGAAGCCTTAGCGCCATAGCGAGAGTCGAAGCCCCACACATAATCGATACCCGAAGGCTTCTCCACATCGTTGATGGTGAAGAGCTTGAAATTGGCCTCGGTGGTGAGCTTGAGGTCGAGAATCGAAGTGTAGTCGGAGGGAGTGGGGGTGGGAGTAGGCGTGTCGCCGCCACCATCTACGCCGTCGAGCTGATAAGCGGTAGCCGACTTGACGCCCGTGGTGCCGAAGTACTTCTCGATAGAGCCGTTGATATTGAGGAGCTTACCGAGGTTTTCGGGGTGGTCTTGGAGGTTGAGAGCCTTACGTATTGACGTGGGGAGTTGAACGGGGATGCACTTAGCTACGTCGGTTTCGCCGGCAGCGTCGGCGATGAGGAGGTTGGTGGCCGAAGTGGCGGGAACGGTGAACTTAGCGCCTTCGGCGAGAGTCATACCATCAACCCAACCAACGATGTAGCCCTGTACCCAAGCGGTGCCGGTGGCTGAGCCGCCAAGCACTTGCGATACGCCATAGGGGTCTTCCTTAGTACCCGAGCCGGTTACGGGCTTGGGAGGCTCGTAGCCTTCGTAAGCGAAGGTGCCTTCGAGACCGGTGGTGGAGATACCGGGAGTGCCGAGGATAGGCTCGATAGCGCCATAGATGCTGATTTCCTTGCCGAGAGCGGTGGGGTTATCGACGAGGTTGGCCACGGTGCGGAGCAGCGAGCCGTCGGGGAGGGTAACCACGAGGGCGTGAGCGATGTCCTTAGTGTCGGCGGTCTGGCCGATAACGAGAGTGTTGGCGAGAGCGGCGGGAGCTTCCCACTGGATGTCGCTGTTGCTCTTCACTTCATTGACGCCGGGGGCTACGGCACCTACGATATAGCCTTTCACCCAACCGGTCTTGTTCTTACCTACCACTTCCACAGCTTCATCAACCGAGTAGGGGTCATCGACCTGTCCCTTAGTGGAGACGGGCTCGAAGCCCTTGACGTCGGAAGCGGCGTTGAGCAGGAGCTGCCAGCCGGTGCCGTAGTAGCTGAGGATACCGGTCACTTCACCCACGCCTGTGGGGAGCACCTCGGTAGCGAAGTCGGAATAGGGAGAGTTGCGCACGGTAAGGGTGTTGTTGTGAGCATCCTTGAGGGTGCGGTTGACGGTAGAGGTGCTTCCTTCGCTGGCGTCGGTGTACTCCTTCTTGCCATCGGCCTCGGCCCAAGTCACTTCAGTGAGGCGCACGATACGGCCCTGGAGGGCATAGAGGTCGTCCATACTGCCGGAGAGGTCGGCGAAGCTCGACATTACGAGCGTATCGGTCTTAGTGGGGTCGGGCAAGCCGTTGGCCTGGATGTGCTCTTTGAGAGGAGCGAGCTCTACGCGGCCCACCGAGGCGGTACCGTCGTTGGCACCCACGGCGAAGAGGTTGTGGTAAGTACCCACGTCCACGCCGGTGAGGTCGAGCAATATTTCCTGGCCGGGGCGATACTCGTTGTAGAGCGAGCCCGAGTTGATCGAGAATGCGAGAGGGGTAACTTGTACGGTACCGTCTTCGAGAGTGGTTTGCTCCTGAGCGAAGAGATACTTGTAGATGTTGCCCGACTGGTCGTTGGACACTACGCGCAGCTTCACGATGTAGTGGTCGCCGTTTTCCTTAGTGCCGATACGGGTGACGAAGTCCTTGCTGGTCGACTTCCAGAGTTCGGCCTTGAGCTCACGCAGAGAGGTGTTGGCCTGCCAAGTGGCTTCGGGGATAAGCCCTTCAATGGGAGGCGTATCGAACTTGTCGGAGCAGCTCGACATACCGATGAGTGCGGCAAGCGCTAAGCTAAGATACAATTTGATTGATTTCATAAATCTATTGTTTGTTTAGTTGTTTATTATCAAATATTAGAAGCGCAGACCCACATTGAGGAATATACGGATGCCTTGCGCGTAGTAGTACTTATTGGGGTAGCGGGTAGTGGTGTAGTTGCGGGTGTCGATACGCGCGCTCTGGAAACCACTTGTCTGGATGTTCTTGTTGTTGAGCAAGTTGTTGATGTTGAGGTTGACGTTCATCGAGAGGCCGCGCTGGAGGCGGATAAACTTACCCACCGAGAAGTTGAGGACGAAAGCGTTTTTGAGCTTCTCCTGGAGATTAAAGGCAGCGAGCTTCTGGTTGAAGTCGGCTTCGTCGGCCGAGACGGCGGCGATGCCCTTAATGTTGGAAGCTACGTGGCGCGAGGGAGCGAGCGACACATAGCTGTCGCCCATCCATGTGCCGTTGAGGTTGAAGTACCATGCGTGGGGAGCTGCCCAGTCGAGGCCGAGGCTATAAGCCTGCTGCGGAGTGCCGGCTACGTAGAAGTTCTTGATGTAAGCAGTCTCGGTGACGTCGGGGTCAACACCGTTGTCGTAGTTCTTGGTGGCCGTGGGGCGGTTCTTGTACTGATAGCGGGCGTAGGTACCAGCGGCGGTAAGGGTAAGGCTGGGGATAATCTTATAAGCCAAGCCGAACTCTATACCTTTATATACACGGTGCACGTTGGTCAGCACGAAGTTGATATTGGAGTGGGTCACATCATCGTAGTAGATGGTGCGCTCGGTGCCGTGGGTCATATCGGTGTAGAAAGCGCCCACCACGCCGCGGAAGTTGCGGTAGTTGAACATATAGGCAGCGTCGAACGACATCACGCGCTCGCTCTTGGGGTCGATACGGTTGCCTTTGCCATCGAGCTCAAAGATGAAGTCGTCCTTGGTGCGAGCCGAGATATAGGCCATATCGGGAAGCGGAGCGTGGGTGTCGAACGAAGCGTCGAAGATGAAGTTGTTACGACCGTCGAGCTTATACACTACGCTGGCCTTGATGCCGCCATTGTGGTAGTTGTGGCGAGTGCCCTTGCCGTAGGAGTTCTCGGGGGCGCGGCCATTGCGCATCTTACCGTCGCGCTGATAAGTGGTGTAGCGATACTGCGCAGCGTAGTTCACATCCCAGTGAGCGAAGTGGAGCTGATTCTGGAGGAAGGCGTTGCCGGTGAATACGTTGATGTCGTAGTCGTAGCCGAAGCGGTCGCCCTTCACCACGTGGCGGTCGGGGTTGTTAAGGTCGTTCTGCACGATATCCTTGTTGGTGCGGTCGTACTGCTCGGCAAAGCTGTTGATGTCGATCCAGTAGTTGGAGCCGAGGAGATCCTTCACGCTCTCATAGAAGATGCCTTTGGTGTAGTTAAGGCCGATACCGCCCTGGAGCGAGAGCATCTTGCTGAAGCGATGGTTGAGAGTGGAGTTGAGGATGAAGTTGCGCTGATTGCTGTTGCGGTTGGCAAGGATATATTCGGCACCTTTGGCCACGCCGCCGTTCTGCTCGTCGCGCATATTGATGTAGTTCATATAGTACATCTGCGACCAGTTGAGCTGGCGGAAGTTTTCGTCGGTGCGCCATATATTAGCCATCGCGTCGGCCATCTCCTGGGTCGATTCGGTCTCGAGATAGGAGGGGAGGTTGCGATAGTAGTCGGCGTAAGGGCTCTTCGACGAAGCGTACTCAATAGTGGAGGAGGCATACTTCGAAGCGCGGAACGCCAAGCCGGTGTTGAGCTTGGTGCTCACGCTCGGGGTCCACACCCAGTTGAGAATCACGGTGGGGTCGAAGCTTTCCACCACGCGAGCAGAGCGTTTCTTGCCATTAGGCATATAGCCCCAAGCGCGGTTGTACTTGTTGTCGCCCACGAGGTCGTAGATCTGCTGATAGGTGGGGGCGTTGCCGGCGCGGGTGGTGGGGGTGCCGAAGGCGCTAAGCGAGAGCGAGTGCTGGTTGTTGAACACCTTCTGGAGCGAGAGGAACAGACCGGCCGAGTTGTAGAACGTGCCGGGGAAGATACCCTCGTTGGCATAGCGGGCGATAGCCGAAGCGGTGAAGGCCCAGCCATTCTGCTGCAGACCGGTGGCGTAGGTCACCATAGCGCGCAGGTAGTAGTTACTGTTGGTGTAAGCTACCGAAGCGCGGCCGCCCTTGGCGTAGTCCTTGGCCTGGATGTTGATGCCGGTGGTGCCGCCTATGTCGCCATAGCCATCAAAGGAGATACCGTTGATGAGCGTAGTGGTACGGTTGCGGAAGGCCGTGCTGGTCATACCGCCGAGCATCGAGTAGCTGAAACGGCCGCGGATAGGTTCGTTGAATTCCACGCCGTTGATGTAGGTGCTGCTCCGATCGGCGTCGTAGCCGCGATAGCGGAAGCGCATAATGCTGAAGTTGAAGTTCGACGCGCGATAATATACATTATCAGGCGCGCTGATAAGCGAGCTGATCGACTGGCTTGAGGTTTCCTCCTCTTGGAGCTGGTCCTCGGTGAGGAGCTCTTGCTGATCTACAGCCGCTGTGTCTTCAATGTCGCTGCTGATACGGATTTCGCCCACGTTGTCAACCACGCCTTGCATGATATTGACCGTCTGCTGATAATCCTTATAGCCATTGGCAAGCACGGTGATGGCCACGTCGTCGCCGGCCACCGCGTCAGGGATGAGAAAGTCGCCCGCAGCTCCGGTGTAGCCTATCACGCCTTGTCCTTCGACAATGACGGCCGCTCCGGCGATGGGGTTGCCGCTTTCTGCATCTACTATCACACCCGAGATGCCCGTGCCTTTCTGAGCCATAAGCCCGAATGTGGTCATCGCAAGCGCAATAATCAGTAACAGTTTGTTTCTCATAAGTTGATTAGTTTATTAATAATTAGTTGTTTCGGTATCGTCGTTTAAGGTCACATTGTTTTATGGCTGCCGGCACGCCGACAATAAGTTTTCAAAGTTATAAAAAATAATTAATATAGCCACTACATTTGTAAAAAAAAGTAAACGAATTGCCAAAATTGGGCAACAAGCGAGGGCTGATTGGGCTTTATGGCGGTTCTCTTGGCGCATTTAGCACCGGCAGCGATAGCAGGCGCCAGCAGCTATGCCTTGATAGTTTCTATGGTAGCTATAGGTGCTATAGATTCTATAGGCGCTATAGCGAGAGGTTCGCAAAAGTGAGAATATCGGCAGCACCGTAGCGCATAGGCCGCTGCTAAAGAGATTCCCCTCGCGGGAGTGCCGGCAGCAGCGCCGTGGCATCTCCACGAGGGGAATAATAATGAAGCAGGGGAAGCTTAAGCCTGCGTGGCTCTTACTTCTTCTCCTTGAGCAGGTCGCGAATCTCGCCGAGGAGCTTTTCTTCAGCCGACGGCTCAGCGGGTGCCTCCACTTCGGGTTCTTCTTTCTTGCGGTTGAGCTTAGCGATGCCCTTCACCATAAAGAAGATACAGAGAGCTACGATGAGGAAATCGACGATGTTCTGGATGAACTGGCCATAAGCGAATACGCTTGCGCCGGCCTCTTTGGCTGCAGCGAGTGTATTGAACTCCCCGTCGCCGAGGTTGATGAACTTGTCCACGAAGCTTACACCGCCGGTTAGCTTGCCGATAAGCGGCATTATCACGTCATCGACAAGCGACGAAACGATTTTGCCAAACGCGCCGCCGATGATGACACCGACTGCCATGTCCATCACATTGCCTTTCATGGCAAATTCTTTGAAGTCTTTAACAAATCCCATAGGCTTTACAATTTATTATTGGTTGAACATTACTGTCACAGCTGCGAATCGAGAGGCCGGCCCCTCAAGGCGGGCGCTCGCTAATTCTCCCCCAAATTTAGGAAAAATCTATGTAATAATGACATTACGGGTGTCATTTTTGCCTATTATTCCGCGATGATGAACGGCAGAATGACTTGCCGGCATCGTCAGGGCTGGGCGGTGGGGCGGAGACGGAACTTGCCGTAAACCCTTACGGAGCGCTGGCGGGTGCGGTCGAAGAGCCTTGCTTCGAGGCGTAGCGCGGCATAGCCGGCGGCCTTCTCGGCATCGGTAAAGGCGAAATCGGCAGGTACGGAGAGTGTCATATTAGAGAAGGTGACCTTGCGGTCGCCAAGATATTGACAATACGACACGGTGTAGGTTGAGGCATCAATGACCTGACCATCTTCAATGCCAAGCACCTGGATAAGCGATGTGGCACCGGCACGCACCTCATCGGTGGTGTAGAGGGTGTAGAGCCTGGTGTAACGCACCTTCACATCGGTAGCGAATCGAGTGCCCTTATACACAAGGTCAAACGTGAACTCGGCCGCGGGGATATCCTCATCCACCTTGTACTCCACCACGAGTGAGTAGTCGCCGGTGTTGACATCCTTATACACAGCTGCGAGGCTGATTGTAGGGTCACTTTCCACATTGCGGAAACCATCGGCATTGTCGAGCGGCGCCGTGAAGGAGCATTTCTCGCCTGTGATTTCGAAATCGGTGACTTGGAGTGTGGCCTTCTTGCTCAGCTCGAGCGGCAGCTGCACCGCGCCACGCAGCGAGTAGTCGGCCGTCATATCATCGGGGACCACTTCGTAAGAGCTGTTCTTGAGGGTGATTTTCAAGTCGGCATCGGGCTCGTCGTTGCCGCACGCCGTGAGCATAGAGCATAGCGCCACCGCGGTAAGCATCATTGTAATCGTTTTCAATAGGTTGTTCATATCAAGTGGTTGTAATTCAGTATTTTAATTTTGAGAGTTATAGTCGGTACGAGGTTGGCCCTTTATCATTTTCCATAGCGTCACAGCGCTTGCGGCCGAGGCTATAACCGCCACAGCGATGGCGAGCCACCACGCGCCGGCCGTCACAGCCCACATCACCGCGCCGCTCGCCGCGAGAGCCACGGCCGTGAAGAGCCACACCTTGCCATCCAGCCGTAGCTGGTAGTAGAAGCGGCAGCAAACGAAGGTGATTATCACATAGGCAATCTGGCCACCCACGTAGGCATAGCCCAAGCCGGCGAGGCCGCCATAGTGGTAGCCGGCGATGTTGACTACGAGCGTGGCGATAGCGCTGAGCGTCTCGGTCACAAAGTACAACTTGCCGCTGCCGCGGGCCAGGATATAATAAGCCATCGACCACGACACCACACGAAACAGCGATCCCGAGAGCGCGATGACCACAAGGGGCACCGCCGCCATAAATTTCTCGGAGTAGAGTATCGCTACGATAGGCGAGGCAAGCAGCATCATAATGACCACCACAGGCAGCATCACCACCATCGTGACACCTATCTGCCGCGACACGTACTCAGCCGCTTTCAGTTTATCGGCCACCACACACGCCAGGCGTGGATAGTACTCCACGGCCATCGCGGTGAAGATAAGGCCGGCATATTTGTCCACGATGGTGTAGCCCGCCTGATATAGCCCTACGGTGTTGACACCGCCGGAATGTGTAAGCCACATCACGAAGAGATAGTTGGCCAGGAAGCCCATAAAGGTGCTCAGCATCATAAAGAAGCCGAGCTTGACGAAGCCGCGCCCCACGCGCCAGGTGTCGCGCCAGGGCACATCGGCGCGCAGCGAATAGGGCACCGCCTTGCGGCCGTAGCACCACATAGCCAGGGCCGCGAGAGCCGAGCAGGCTATCACCGCCGGCACTATACCGTCGTCCTTAAGAAAGTAGAAAAGCGGAATGCACGCGGCAAGGCCCAGCGCCGCGCCCCACACCTGGCTGCTCGCCAAGTAACGCAACTGGCCGGTGCCTTGCAGCACGGCTTTCTCGCCATCGGCTAAGGCGTTGAACATCATCACCACGGCCACCGCCAAGAATGCCCAGGTATAGGCCGTGCTCTTAAACGCCGAGAGGCTGAATAGCGGCGATGCCACCAGCACCACCAGCAGTCCCAATGCGCCCACGAGCAGCGACCAGCGCCGCAGCACCGCGATGATGGAGCGGCGATGGCGCTCATCGCCCTCGGCGGCGATGTCGCGCACACTGCTATTGCGCAAGCTCAGCGACGTGGCCGAGTAGGTCATATCGAGCGTGGAGTTGAGGATGCCGAGCAGCCCCACCCCGGCCGGCCCCACAAAGATAGCGAGTAGCTTGATGCGAATGAGCGAGAAAAGCATCGTAAGCACCTGCACACCGCCAAACACGCCCATAGCCTTCACTATACGCCTTGACAGCGAGACTCCTCTCTGCGAGCCTGTCTCTTCTATTCGTTTGCCGTTCTCTTCCATTATAATAATAACGGAGGAGCTTAGAAGTTTATTTCGTAGGTGTTGTAAACTATGGCGCGGCCGCCCATTCCGGTCTTCTGGCGCGACAGGCCTTCGTTGAGATAATGCCCACCGTCCTCATTGGAGGTGCCGAAATCGAAATAGGGCGTGGCGGCGTACACCTTATTAATCAGATAATCGAATATCAACGGCAGCACCTTCTTACGCTTGCCCTCCTCGCTTGCGGCGATATACTGAGCGTGGGCCACGCGGCCGGTGTCGTAGACCAGCACTCCGGCCACGGTGCGCTCCTCAATCGTAGCGGTGAAGAGTCGGATATTGGCCGGGAAGGCGTCCCTGAGCATCTGCATCTCCTGCAGGGTGTGGACCGGCGCCACGCCGTAGCGCTGCCGGAGCAGG
>CAMHGU010000034.1 GCA_946184715.1 uncultured bacterium
CGGTTGCTCAGATAATTGGCTGCGGAGGCATCGGCCTCTTGCCACACGGGCTTAACGGCCGCAGCGTGCGCCCATGCAATGACAGCAAGCGCAAGTGTGATGGCAAATCGAGTGATTCGATTTGCGCGGATCCTAATAATCTTCATAGGTTTCGATATTCTTTTTTATACAATAATGTTAAATACTCGGTGAGGATAACTCAATTGACGCTCCTCAGTAATCAGGTTCTACATTGCCGCAAGGATAGTGTAATACCTATGGTAGTAGCTTATTCTTGTGGCTATTAAGTTCATTCGGAATGGCGGTGCGAAATTAGGGAATAATCAAATCGGTTGTTCGGCTTGACGGTTAAGAGATGTTAATTCAGGAGGTAATGACAAAAAATTGTCGCAAATTGCAAAATGCAGAAAAGGGGCGCAAAAATGGGCTCACAAATTTCAGTATCTGAAATAAAATCAATACCTTTGCTGATGGAAAAAGTAACACAAAAATAGCTACATAATATGGAAATAACAGGCAAAATCATTCTGAAGCTTCCTTTGGCGCAAGGCACGTCGAAGGCCGGCAACGCTTGGCAGAAGCAGGAGTACGTACTCGAGACCCAGGAATCGTTCCCGCGTAAGGTGCATTTCGATTTCTTCGGCGACAAGGTGAATCAGTATCCTCTTGAGGTGAACAAGGTGTATCGTATATCGTTCGATATCGAGAGCCGCGAGTTCAACGGCCGCTGGTACACCGACATCCGCGCCTGGCGCGCTGAAGATGCAGCTGTCGCCCCTGCTGCCGCTCCTGCCGCCGCCCCTGCTGCCGCTCCCGCGGCACCGCAGCCGGCCGCTCCGGCCCCTGCCCCCGACTTCCTCGGCGGCGACGAGAAGACCGACGACCTGCCGTTCTAATCAGGGTGACCTTTTCAGACTATAAAATCAGCGGCCCCGCAATCGCGCGGGGCCGCTGATTTTATTCATAGAGCTTATAGAATCGCTCGGGGAAGGCGTCAGTCGTTGCGCTTGGCTTCCATTGCGGCGAAGAGCTTGGCTTCAATCTCTTCTTGGAGCTCGGGGTTGTCGGCAATCATACGCTTTGCGGCGTCGCGTCCTTGACCGAGCTTGGTGTCGTCGTAGCTGAACCAGGAGCCGCTCTTCTTGATGATGCCGTAGGCTACGCCGAGGTCGATAATCTCACCGAGGCGCGAGATGCCTTCGCCGAAGAGCACTTCAAACTCCGTGCGGCGGAATGGGGGCGCCACTTTGTTCTTGACAACTTTCACGCGCACCTGAGTGCCGTACACGTCGTCGCCGTCCTTAAGGGTGGCGATGCGGCGAATGTCGAGGCGCACGCTGGAGTAGAACTTGAGGGCGTTGCCGCCGGTGGTGGTCTCGGGATTGCCAAACATCACACCAATCTTCTCGCGCAGCTGGTTGATGAAGATGCAGGTGGTGTTGGTCTTAGAGATGGTGGCGGTGAGCTTGCGGAGGGCTTGGCTCATAAGGCGGGCTTGGAGGCCCACTTTGTTTTCGCCCATCTCGCCGTCGATTTCGGCCTTGGGGGTGAGTGCAGCCACGGAGTCGATTACGATGAGGTCGATGGCCGAGGAGCGAATGAGCTGGTCGGCGATTTCGAGGGCTTCTTCGCCGCAGTCGGGCTGCGAGATCCAGAGGTTGTTGACATCGACGCCGAGCTTCTCGGCATAGAAGCGGTCGAAGGCGTGCTCGGCATCGATGATAGCTGCGATGCCGCCTTGCTTCTGCACTTCGGCGATGGCGTGGATGGCGAGGGTGGTCTTGCCCGACGATTCGGGGCCGTAGATTTCGATGATTCGGCCGCGGGGATAGCCGCCAACGCCGAGGGCGTAGTCGAGGCCTATTGAGCCGGTGGGTATAACCTCCACGTTATCGACCTGGTCGTCGCCGAGGCGCATTATGGAGCCACGGCCGTGGGCTTTCTCTATCTTGTCCATAGCAATCTGGAGAGCTTTGAGCTTCTCGGCCGATGCTTCTTTGCGGCCGCCGGCGGCGGCTGCCTGCTGGTTGAGTTCGTTTTCTGCCATTGTAGTATAGGTTGTTATGTTGTTATTTTTCAGCGATGATGTCGAGAATCTGGCGGGCGGCATCTTTGGTGTTGACCTTGGTGATGATATGGGTGATGACGCCCTCGGTGTCGGTGAGGAAGGTGGTGCGGACGGTGCCCATATATTCACGGCCGGCCATCTTCTTGAGCTGCCACACCCCGAAGGCTTGGTTGAGCGCGGTGTCGGTGTCGGCCACAAGGCGGAAGGGGAGGCTGTACTTTTGGGCAAAACGGCCGTGCGACTCTTGTGAGTCCTTGCTTACGCCTATGATTTCGAATCCGGCGCGTCGCAGCTCAGCGTAGCCGTCGCGGAGCGAGCAGGCCTCGGCGGTGCAGCCTGGAGTGCTGTCCTTGGGGTAGAAGTAGATAGCAAGGCGCCGGCCTGCGTATTCGCTGGCTGTGACGGGCTTGCCGTGGGTATCGGTGCCGAGCTGTTCGGGTATCTTGTCGCCTATTTTCATTGTCGTGATTGGTTTTTAGGGGTTGGGTAATTGAAAAGAGTAATCAAAGTTACCACTTTTTCGGGTAATATCAAAATAAGGTGTGCGTGTGCTTTTCGAGTGGAGATTATAAAATCAAACCTAACAAAATCAGGGCGAGAGCGGCGAGGGCCGGCTTCTCGTAGTCGTGGGCGTGGCAGGAGGCGGTGTCGGGGGCCTGCGGCTCCGGTGTGGGTGAGGACGTGAGTGTGGCGGCGGGCTCATAGTCGAAGTTGAGAGCCATCTGCCGGGTCGTTATGTCATTGTTTCTGCGTTTCATAGTCGAGAGAGTATTAGTCGTTGATTTACGATGCAAAGATATGGGGGCGATGGGCAAGAATCAGGCACATCATTGTTAACGAAAGTGAAAAGTGACAATAAACGGCAAGCGCACCGTCCCGAGGGGGGCGATGCGCTTGCGCGATATAGGGATAGAGGGATTGGATTAGCGCACGAATACCTTGCGGACGGAGCCGTCGCTGTAGCGCACGATGTTGATACCCTGCTGGGGAGCCGAGATCTGACGGCCATCGATAGCGTAGCGAGCTACCTCCACGGCGTTCTTGCTGTCGATGCTTGCGGCTTCCACGCCCGAGCCGGCCTTTACGAGAGCCTTGGCGGCATTGGCGATGATACCGTTGTTATCGACCACGAGAGCCACCACGTAGATCTGCTCATAGTTGAGAGCCTTCAGGAGAGCGGCTTTGGTGGGCATCTTGAGGGTGTAGGTGTTGGTCTGCACCTCATCAGCCACGAAGTCGGCGAGGGCATCGGTCTGCACCTTGCCGCTCTTGTAGGAGGCCACGAGAGCCACGTCGTCGTAGGTCCAAGTGATTTTGTTGCCGGCAGTAGCGAGCCACTGGAGATCCTCTTCAAGAATTTCCATGCCATTGTAGTAGTTGGACTGCTTGAACGAGGCGGCAGTGCTTTCCACGCCGTCGGCAATTACTACGTATTCCACGTGGTAGCCCTTGGCGTTGAGGAGCGGTGTGATAGAGGCGGTTGCGGTCACCTCGGTGTTGTCGTCGTTGAATGCGCCTTCCACTTCCACGCCCACCTTAGCGGGGATAACGAGCTCAGCGGCGAAGTCGAGGAGGATGTCGCTACCCGAGCCGTAGTAGGGGTCGATTTCGCCCTTGCGGTCGATGAGGCACGAGGGAGCGGAACCCGAGAAGATGCGCGGATAAGCGGTGGAGGGGTTGAGATACATGGGGTCGGTGCTGTTGTAGCCGTGCACGCCGATGCCGATGAAGTTGTCGGGGAACGCTTCGCGGAGCTTCTTCATTCCGACGAGGCCGCGGGGGCAGTAGCCGCAACCGGTACCGGTAAACTCTTCTACCACCACATTGCGCTGCGTATTCTGCGAGATTGTGGTGAGGGTGAAGTCGGCGGCAGCGGTGAGGGCGTTGGGCTCGCCGTTGACCTTCACGATGTGGAATGTCTTGGCCACGGAGCCAAGCTCGGCTTCGGGTTCGACTTCGATAGCGATGGTACCCTTAGCGCCGATGCCTTTGAGAGCGGTGATCTCGAGCTCTTGGTAGTCGGCTTCGGTGGGAGCTACGCCCTTGTCGGTGATGGCGTAGGTGATAGAGGTGATGTCCTTAGCGCCTTCGTTGGTAATCCACGTTGCGAGCACGCCGGAGGTGTTGTCTTTCTGAGCGGCTACCACTTCGGTGATAGAGCCTACGCTGGCGGCGTAGTCTTCAAAATCGCCGGCGATGAGCGCCTTGATGGCGATGTTGCCGAATCCATTTTCGGCGAGGTTGCTCCATTCAGGCACGTTGTTCGAGGTGCGCACCCAGTTGGCATTGTGCTCGATGGTGGGAGTGTCGGCAAACACAATCGGGTATTGGTTGTCTTCGCCGGTGGTGCTGTCGATGGTGTAGGAGTAGCCTACGTACACACCCTCTTCGCCCACAGTGTAGGCCTCGGGGAGAGTGAACTCGTTGAGCACGCCGTAGTTGCCGGTCTCGTCTTCAGCGCTAATGTTAAGGTCGGACGCGGGGATTTCGTATTCCACATCGTGGGTGCCGGCAGTGAGCTTGGTGTCGAGCCACACCTTTACATTGATGGTGGAAGAGGCGGCGAGATAGAAGCGCACGGCCTTGATGGTCTTGCCGAGGGCTACGCCGTTGCCGGGGAGGAAGATAGCCTGCTCGTAGGTCTCGGCAGCGCCGGTGCCTACGCCGGAGCGGGCTTCATCGCCGTCGAAGTAGCCGTACCACATCTCGGCCGGTGACGACGATTTCCATACTGACTTGGAGGGAGTGAAGCCTTTGGCTCTTGCCGCGGGATTCTTAGCCAGAGGGCTTGCTGTGAGCCCTACGGCGGTGGCTGCGATAGCCACGAGGGTAAGTAAACGTTTTACCATAGGTTGAATGTTAATAAAAGGTTGAATATTAATGGTTTATTTCACGAGTTCTTTGCGTGCGGTACCGTCGCTGAAGCGCACGATGTTGATGCCTGGCTGCGGCTCACTGAGGCGCTGTCCGGCTACGTTGTAGCGGGCGCTCTCGGAGGCGGCGTCGGTCTTGATGCCGGCCACGCCTGATTCGCTGTATTGGAAATTGAGCGTGATGGAGGCGCCTGTGTCGTCGGTAGTCCAGCTGCTCATAGCGGTGTGTCCCAGCTCCACGGTGAGCTTCACGCGGCAGGAGCCATCCTCGATGGCAAACCACTCGCATTGGGCGTCGGAGGGCGTATCGCCGCTCAGGCGCGTGCTCTCGGTGACGTAGTTCCCGGCTTCGCTCCACAGGTGGCAGTTGACGGGGAAGCAGAGCTGGAAGTCGCCGTTGTCGATGCTCTGAAGCTCGATGGCGATACGCATCTCTTGCGAGGCGTCGGCGGTGCCGCGCTTGATGTAGAGGCCCGAGGGGAGCATTATCGACTTTTCGCCGGTCTCGGGGTCTTCTTCCACGATGGCGTCGCTGACGGTAAGCTCATAGCCGTTGTCGAAAGCCTCGCCATCGGCGTTGGTAAACACGAAAGCGTCGGGGGCCTCGGCCAGCGCCGCTGCGGCGCCCGTCGCAAAGATTGCTAAAAGAGTAAAGATTCGTTTCATAAGCGGTTATTTATTAGTTTGTTGATTTCGGGTGGAGATGGGGGTTACTCGGTGGGGGTGATTGTCACTTTGGCTTTGGCCACTTGGAGCACGCCGTTATCGTCGTAAACGAAGGCTACGGCGCTCATATTTTCGACCACCCAGTCGTCGGCCGCGGTATAGGCGGAGTTGACGGTCTTCAGCTCGCCTTCGGCGATGGAGAACTCTTGTCCCCAGGTGCCGTTGACGGCACATCGGAACACGTGGTTGTGGACGTATTGGGTGTCGGAGATGGTGACGTTGTCGTTGTCGATGGGGTCGTGCCGCTCTTGGTAGGCGACGATTCCGTCTTCGATGAGCCAGATCTGGAGGTTGCCGGCTACGGTGCCGGAGGAGCCGGAGGCGGTGACGCTGATGGCAATCTCTTTGGAGCCGGGGGCGGCGGTGGCCATGACGTTGATCTCGAGGGGCGCGGTCTTGGCCAGCTCGGAGGTGACCTCGGCGGCCCAGTCGGTGTGGAGCATAGCGCCGTGGCGGTTGACGAGGCCTATGGGCTGGAAGTCAAGGCCGAAGTGGGCGAAGTACTCGTTGCCGGTGGCGGTGGTGAGCTTATAGGGGGTGCCTTTGACGCTCTTGCCGAAGGGCCCGGAGTAGATGCCTACGGCTATGACCTTGTCGTCGCCGTATTGCTCTTGTAGCTGCTCAATGACGGCGGTGGCTCGGGGGCAGTTGACGCAGCGCTGGCCGGTGTAGTCCTCGATGAGCACGGCGCGGTTGACCTCGGCGGGCTTGACGTAGATGAGGCGGTCGTCGGGGCCTTTCTCGTCGCAGCCGACGAGAGCGGTAGCGGCCAGCAGGAGGGCTGTTATCTTATTGAGGTGTTTCATAGCTGGAGGGTCAGAAGTTATAATTATAAGATAAGGTGACGCCTTTGGAGGCGGGGACGTAGCGGCACACGCCGCCGGAGCAGTTGTAGCCGGCGCGGGTGCGGCCGTAGCCGGCTTGCAGGCGGTGGGCTCCGGTGGTGAAGGTGACGAGGCCTTGATAGTAGTGGTGGCCGTCGGTGCCGGTGTTGAACATATCGGTGACGGTCAGCATCCAGTGGGGCACGAGCGAGAGCTCGGCGAGGAATTGCCACCAGTCGCCCTCATCGTCGCGGGTGGAGAGGTACTGCAGCTCGCCGCGGAGAGTGATCTTGGGGCGGACGGAGTATTTCAGGTCGGCGATGAAGATGTTGGAGCGCACCATTCCGCCGTGGCCTTCCACGATGGTCTTGTTGTAGCGCTGGTTGATATACATCAAGTTGAGGTGCAGGGGCTTGCTGATGCGCTTGCTGAGGTGGGCGTTGATGTCCTGGTAGAAGGTGACGCCGGCGTCGCGCACGTGGGAGAAGTTGGCCTCAATATTGGTGCCGTAGCGGCCGCCGAGGGCGGTGCCGCGCTTGAAGTTGTAGCCCACCTGCGCTTGGAAAGCCCACTCGCCGTTGGGTCGCGTGGCATAGGGGTAGAGGGCCGCCAGGGCGTAGGTGTGGTCCATAGTGAACGCCGGCAGGTGGTTGATCATCGACGAGGTGCCGGTGACGCTGCGCTCGGAGCGGAAGGTCATATTCTTGGAGTGCTTGGCCTGGAGCAGGATGCTGAAGCCTTTCTGCGAATAAGAGGTGGAGAGCATCGTCACGTGGCCGCGCTCATAGGTGTAGTTGTTGTCGAACGACGGGTCCTGCGACTTGTGGGCGTACTCGGCGAGCACCGAGAATCCGCCTTTCTGGAGCTGTGCCCTGACGTCGAAGGCGTTGACATACTTGGGGAAGTTGTAGCGGTGGGTGGGGTCGGCCATCACCACCTCGTCGGGGTTCTCGTATTTATTTACGTAGGAGCCGCCGAGCATCAGCCTTACATCGTGCTCTTGCATCGCGGGAATCCACTGGTCGAGGTTAAACTCGGCGTCGGCGCCGGTAATCCACGACTTGTTGTAGCGCCAGTAGTGGCGTTGCTTGCCGGTGAGGGCTTTGAGGGCGATGCCTTTGTAGGGACGATAGGCTACGCGGGCACCGAGGATGGAATTGTCAATGCCGAGGCTGCGCTCTTCGTAGGTGCGGAAGATGAAGCCGGAGCCGAACTGGTCGTAGAAGGTGCCGAGCGTGAGGTCGCCTTGCTCTATCTTGCCCTTGACGTAGAAGTGGCGCACGCCCCAGCCCTTGAAGTCGGGCTCAAAGCCGGGGAGGGGATACTTGGTGAACTCGAAGCGGAAACCGGCATCGAAGTGCAGCGAGGTGACGCCGAGGTCAACGTAGGTGTTGGTCTCTACGGGGTGCTCTTTATCGGCGCCTATGGCTTCGTCCTTCTGAGGAATGAGGAAGTCGCTCTGCACGGAGCCGGTGAAGTTGAACCCGCTGTCGCCTATGGGCACTTGGGCCGAGGCCGTAAGGCAGCAGGCTGCCGCGAGGAGGAGGGTCGTAAGCTGTTTCATCATCATTGTTTTACGAGTTCGCGCACTTTCTCAATGAGTTCTATCTCGGCACCGTCGGCGTAGCCGGTGTGGCGGTACACGACGTTGCCCGAGCCGTCAACAATGACTACAAACGGAATTATCTGGCCGCCGAGGGCGCGCTTGAAGTCGCTGTTGGTGTCGAGGAGCACTTCGTATTCCCATCCGTATTGATCCACGAGGGGCTTCACCTTGTGGACGTTCTGTGCCACGTCGGTGCTTACGGCGATGAGCCTCACGCCGGTCTCTTCTTGCCAGTCGGGATACACTTCGTGGATGGCGTTGAGCTCGCGGTTGCAGGGTTTGCACCAGGTGGCGAAGAAGTCGATGATGATGGGCTTGCCGCCGTTGCTGAGGGTGTCGGTGCTGACGGTGCGGCCGTCGAGGGTCTTGAGCTGCACTGCCGGCAGCTGGGCGGTAGCGGTGGCGGCGAGGCCGAGAAGGAATGTCGCTACGAGTAATCGTAATGTCTTCATTGTCGTATGCTTGATTTTAGTTATTTATTCTTGTATCGGTCGAGACCTGACTTGAGGAAGTCGATATAGGCCGGCACGTCCTCGCGATAGGCGAAGGAGCCGGTGAGAGGCTGTCCTTGCGCATCGACAGCCACGTAGAGCGGCTGGGCCATAGAGCCGAACTTGTGCACTTGGAGGAAGCTCCAGCGGTCGCCGATGGTGCGGAGCACGCGGCGCGAGCCGTCGGGGTTGGCCACGGTGTCGGGGCATGCGAGCGGGGTCTTATCATCGACGTAGAGCGAGATGAGCACGTAGTCGTCGGTGAGCAGCGATGCCACGCGCGGGTCGGTCCACACAGCGGCCTCCATCTTGCGGCAGTTGACGCAGCCGAAGCCGGTGAAGTCGAGCAGCACGGGCTTGCCGGCAGCAGCCGCGGCGGCCATGCCTTCCTCATAGTCGGTGTAGGCCGCGCGCACCTCTTTCTCGTTGAGGTTGAAATCCTGGGTGTACATAGGCGGCGCGAAGGCGCTCACGGCCTTACACGGCGCGCCCCACAGCCCGGGTATCATATACACGGTGAAGGCCAGCGACACCATGCCGAGCATAATGCAAAGCACCGGCATCGGCTTCCGCTCCTCGCCGCCCTCGGTGTCGCTCTGGAACTTCAGGAAGCCGAGCAGATAAAGCCCGAGGCAGCCGAAGATCACTATCCACAGCGACAGGAACACCTCGCGGTCGAGAATGCGCCAGCCGTAGGCAAGGTCGGCCACGGAGAGGAACTTCAGGGCGAAGGCCAGCTCGATGAAGCCGAGCGTCACCTTCAGAATGTTCATCCACGACCCTGATTTGGGCGCTTTCTTAATCCATGAGGGGAAGAGCGCGAAGAGCGTGAATGGCAGGGCGAGCGCTAAGGCGAAGCCGAGCATACCCATCGCCGGGCCTACGATATTGCCCGAGGTGGCCGTCTGCACCAGCAGCAGCCCTACCACCGGCGCTGTGCACGAGAACGACACGAGCACCAGCGTGAACGCCATCAGGAAGATGGAGAGCAAGCCCGTGGTGGTGTTGGCTTTGCTATCCACTTTGTTGCCCCACGACGACGGCAGCCGCAGCTCAAACCACCCGAAGAACGAGAGGGCAAACACCACGAGCAGCACGAAGAAGAAGATATTGAACGGGGCGTTGGTCGATAGCTCGTTGAGCTTCTGCGGCCCGAAGATGGCGGTGACGATAAGGCCGAGGGCGAGGTAGATTACCACGATTGAGATGCCGTAGGTGACGGCGTCGCGGATACCGCGCCCGCGGTTGTCCTTGGCGCGCTTGAGGAAGAAACTTACGGTCATCGGGATGATGGGCCACACGCACGGCGTGAACAGGGCGAGCAGCCCGCCCAGCAGTCCCATAGCGAAGAGGTAGAGCCAGGAGTGGCCCTTAGTGGCATCGGCGCTGTCGCCGTTGAGCGCCTGGAGCTGCTCTATCGAGGGAGTCCAGAGGTCGCCGGCCGAGGCTATTGAGGCGGCCGCTACGCTGTCGGGGCGCGGCGCGCCGAGGCTGTCGGCGGCCGCCACGGCGGCTACGGTGTCGGGCCCCTCCTCTTTCGCATCCTTCACGCCCTCGCCTTTGTAGCTGAACTCTACCTGGCTGGGCGGCAGGCACATCTGGTCGTTGCACGCTCCGTAGAGCAGATACCCCGCCACGGCGTAGCGCTCACCGGTAATCTTATAGCGCTGCTCGAAGGTGACGCTGTTCTCAAAGTAGCGTAGCCGAGCGCCGAACATATCGTCGTATTCGTTAATCTCTTTGCCGCGAGCACGCAGAGTGCCTATCGGCTTCACGCCCTCGGCCTTCTCGGTGTGTAGCTCGGCCGACGTGGGGCCTATGTCGCCCAAGCCGGTGGAGTACAGGTGCCACCCCTTGTCGATTGTGGCTGAGAATGTTACTGCCAGCTCGTCGTCGCCCACGCGCTTCTGAGTCGTAGAGAAATGCACCGGCATCTCTTGCGCCACCGCCGCCATTATCATCAGCAGGCTGGCCGCAAGCATTGTAATTCGTCGTATCTTATTCATTTTGCACATTTTACAAAATTTCTGCAAAATTACTCATAAATGGGCAATTTTTACCGCTATTAGCTAAATTTTCGCTAATTTTGACATCGGAAAACTCAAAAAGTGTAACGATATGAAACGGAAAACAGCGATATTGTTAGCGATAGCATCGATTTTGACACTCAACGTGGCTGCCGTGGCCCGCGACCCGCTCTCCTTTGAGGGCCAAAGCCCAAAGATACTGTTCCTTACTATGCCCTGGGGCGAGGAGGTGACCTACTATGCCTACGAGGGGATATTCTACGTGACCAACGTGGCCGATAGCACCTATCAGACCCTCAACTACTATGTGCCGGCCGAGAAGCGCGGCGCGGAGTTCGCGCCCATACTGATGCGCAACTACGTGGGCGGATATATGGCCGCCGAGGCTCGCCGCCCGTCGGCCACCGATGCCACCGGGCGCGCCCTCTACGAAGGCTACTGCGTGTGCATCGCCGGTGCCCGCGGCCGCGACTCGGAGCAGGGCGGCGCCTTTACCGGCCGCGCTCCGGCCGCTATCCTCGACCTCAAAGCCGCCGTGGCCTATCTGCACTATAACGACCACCTTATGCCCGGCGACGCCAACCGCATCATCACCGACGGCACCAGCGCCGGCGGCGCTATGTCGGCCCTCCTGGGGATGACCGGCAACCACTCGCTTTACCGCCCGCTGCTCAAGGCGATGGGTGCCGCCGATAGCCGCGACGACGTGTTCGCCTCGGCCTGCTACTGCCCCATCATCGACCTCGAGCACGCCGATGCTGCCTACGAATGGACCTACCAATGCGTTGACCAAGCCACGCGCGGTGCCACCGACGAACAGATGGCCATCGCCGCCGAGCTCGCCGCCCAATTCCCGCAATACATCAACGAGCTTGATATCCACGATGGAGAGAAGCAGCTCACCGCCCTCAACTATCGCGACTACCTCAAGAGCTTCATCATCGCCTCGGCGCAGCGCGCCCGCAACGAAGGCGTGATTATCCCCGACTCGCTCGGCTTCACCTTCTACGCCGCCGCTGAGCGCCGCGGCGCCTCGGCCGACGGCACGCGCCCGTCGCGCCTCAAGCGAATGCCGCGCATAGCCCACGCCGACCGCCAGAGCGAGTTCGTCACCGACGTCGACCTCGACACCTATCTGCGCTATGTAGCTACCCGCACCCCGCTCAAATCGACGCCCGCTTTCGACGCCACCGGGGTGGTCGGAGCGATGGCCACCGGTGAGAATGAGCTCTTCGGCGACGCCTCAGGCTCCGCCGTCAACTTCACCGCCTTCTCAGCCGCCAAGAGCGGTCAAGGCACCGTCACGCCCGAAGTGGAGGCCAACGTGAAGCTGATGAACCCGATGGCATTCTTCCAATACGACACCGCGCAGCACCGCATCGCCCGTTTCTGGTACATCCGCCACGGCGCCGCCGACCGCGACACCGCCTTCCCCGTGCCCATCAACTTCGCCACCAAGCTCAGCAACTACGGCCTCAACGTCGACTTCGCCCTCACTTGGAACCGCGGCCACGAAGGCGACTACAACCTCGACGACCTCTTCACCTGGATCGCCCTCATCACCCGCCCTTGACCGCACCCCGGTTTATATAGCTGCGAAACGGGCTTACGGCACAGCGGTCGTAAGCCCGTTTCGGTAAGGAGAGAGTGGAGGTTTACTGAATCTCTACAAGGAAGCAGGTGCTTTTTGTGACCCTTGGCGATTTTGGGGCAAAAGGCTTGATTGTTAATGCCGGGTGTGTTATCTTTGCGGGGTGGGGCGCGGGCGGCACTGTAGCTTCGGGATTCCGGCATCGGTATCGGTTTGGCTCCTACGCATTTGATATAATGGTTAACTGACTAATTTACAATCGCTATGAACAGACTATTATTATTTATCAGTGGGGTGGCGGTGGCTTGCGCCGCTGCCTTTGCGGCCGACCTTAAGCCGTTTGAAACCAAAGCGTTCGCTATCAGTATTCCTGCCGATTGGGAGGTGTCGTATTATGGCGACGAGTGGATGAACGCTTCCGATGCCGCCGACGAGATTAGCTTCAACATCGCCTTCAATGATCAAGGCCCCACCAAAGCTCAGCTTCAGGAGGCTGTCGATAACTGGGTGTATATGAAGGAGAGCCACGGAAATAAGGTGGATCAGAAGATGGTGAAGGACGACTACGCCCTGGTGCGCGCCATCATCACCGATGAGGACGACGGCACTCAGAGCGTGGAGGTGTGGTACCTGATGATCTCGAGCGAGCCGCAAGGGTTCTCGGGGACGATAACCAGTACGATGGAGCGGGCCAACGAGGCTCTCGATATCCTCGTGGCTATGCTTGCCACGCTTGAGCCTAAATAGATAGCAACGGCACCGTGGCCGGGCTTGCGGCGTTGGCGATAAATGAGTAACTTTGCCCTCGTTATGGCTCGGTTTACGCTAAATATCTTGGGGTGCGGGTCGGCGAAGCCTACGCCGCAGCATCTGCCGGCGTGCCAGGTGCTCGACTTCCGCGACAAGCTGTATATGATAGATTGCGGCGAGGGGGCGCAGCACACCTTCGCGCAGATGCATCTGCGGCCATCGCGGCTCAACCACGTGTTTATCAGCCATCTCCACGGCGACCACTTCCTGGGGCTCCTGGGGCTGCTCTCGTCGATGACGCTGATGGGCAAGGAGGGCGAGGTGGTGGTGCACACCTTTGCCGACGGGGCGCGCATCATAGGCGATATGATGAACTATATCGACCGTCATCGCTCTTATGAGTTGCGCTTCAATATTATTAAGGTGGGCCACGAGGTGATTTACGAAGATAACGCGCTGCGGGTGAGCACGTTGCCGCTGAAGCACTCGGTGCCGGCGGTGGGCTTTCTCTTTGAGGAGAAGGGTAAGGAGCGTCACCTGCGCGGCGATATGGCCGATTTCCACGGGATTCCGGCGTGGCAGCGCGCGGCGGTGAAGGGCGGCGCCGACTTCGTGAAGCCCGATGGCACCGTGATACCCAATAACTTCCTGACCACTGCGCCTGATCCGCCGGTGCGCTACGCCTATTGTAGCGACACGATGCCGAGCGAGCGCGTCATCCCGCTGATTGAGGGGGTGGACTGGCTCTACCACGAGGCTACCTACGACAGCACTCGCGCCGACAAGGCGCGGCAGTATTGCCACAGCACGGCGGCGCAGGCGGCCGAGGTGGCGCGCCGCGCGCAGGCCAAGCACCTGATTATCGGACACTACTCGGCGCGCTACGACACTCCCGAGCTTCTGCTCCGGGAGGCGCAGGCGATATTCCCGGCCACCATCGCCGCCGCCGAGCGCCAGCGCCTCGACCTGCTACGATAGCCTCCGCCCTCTCCGTTTGATTTCTACGGACTTAAAGGACTAAAGGAGAGGACTGTGCCCTGGCGATTTGGCCTTCTACTGACTTACAGGACTAAGGAGCTGCTGCGCGTGGGTGATTTGATTTCTACGGACTTACAGGACTAAAGGAGAGGGCTGCGCGCGGCCTGAGGGGCAGGTCGAAGACCTGTC
>CAMHGU010000035.1 GCA_946184715.1 uncultured bacterium
CAGCGGCTGTGCTCCTCAGCGAGGCGAGGGTAATAAGCAGCAGGCCCCGGGCTGATGCCCGAGGCCTGCGTTAGAATTCGATTAAGAGGTTATCTCAAGGGTGAGATTACTTCTTGTCATCGATGATAGTTGCGATAGCAACACGGTTCCAGCTGGGTTCGCTGAAGAGGTCACCCACGCCCTGACCACCGGCTTCGATGCGGTTAGCGTCGATCTTGTAGGTCTTAACGAGCATGTTCTTCACAGAGTTGGCGCGAGCAATCGAGAGTTTCTCGTTGATTTCGCGGCTGCCTTCGGGTGAAGCGTAACCCTTGATGTCGGCCTTAGCGTCCTTGTGGTTCTTGAGGTAGGTAGCAACGCGCTCTACATTGGGCTTCTGAGCAGCGTCGATAACCGACTTACCCTGACGGAAGTAAACAGCCGATTCCATGTTGTTAACATTAACCTTAACATCCGGGCACTCGGGGCACTTGCGCGAGAGGCACTCAGCGAGCTTAGCCTGGAGGTCAGCGATAGTTGCGTTAGCAGCGCTGAGGTCGCGGTTAGCTTGTGCAAGCTGGTTGCGGAGGCTGTTGATCTGGTCGTTGAGAGCATCGATCTCGTCCTGGTTGTAGGGACGGATAGTTGCAAACGAGTGAGTACCGTTGCTGTTCTTGAAGTGGTAAGTGAAACCGGCTTCGAGTTCGAACCAAGCGTCGTGAGCGTTGAGGCGAGCGTGACGGCCACCTGCGCCCCACGAACGAGCTTCCATCTGAGTTGCACCTTCGAGGTTCCAAACAACGGCGGGCTGGAGAGTGAATGTCCAAGCTTTCTTCTTGCCGAGGTTGAAGTTGAGGTTAAGACCGGTCTTTACCGATACAGCGCTGTTCGACGCACCGAGTTCGTTGCCAGGGATGCTGCTGTTGAGTGTCCAGCCACCAAGTGAGTGGAGCCAGCCGATACCACCGACAGCTTCGATTTCGAATACACGGGGAGCACCCTTGTAACCTGCGAAGAGGTTCATGAAGTTGATGCGACCGAGTAAGCTTACGTTAGTTGCGTCGAAGACGGTCTTTGTGCGATAGAGAGGAGCATATTCCTTCCAGTTGGGGTTGATGTAGAAGTTGCCTTCGAGAGTAACACCAAACGCGGGGGTTATGTCCTTGTTGATCGTAATACCAACACCTGCACGCATGTCCTTGAAGAACTTGTGACCCTTAATAGGGGTGTAGGCGATACCATGGATACCAACCGACCAGTTGTCAAAGAATCGTGTACCTGCATCAGTTGGCTGAGCTTGTGCCGAAACACATACTGCCATAAGTGCGACAGCTACTAAAATTTTCTTCATTTCTCAAATGTTTACAATAATACTTTAAAAACCGTGACAAAATTAATACTTTTTTTCATTTCCTACAAAATTTTTCAGGAAATATGACGTTATGCGGGCCTAAATGCCTAATATTTGGGGTAAAATGGTGGGGAATTTGGCGATTTTGGCTCCGACGCGAGGCTGTCGGCGGGAATTCGGGCTCTATTATATATAAGGTGTAGATAACGGAGCGCCACCGGCTTGGAGGCGGGTGGCGCTGTCGTTATGAGGGCGGAAAGGAAATTCACGCGGGGGTTACTGGCGGCGGAGCTGCTTATACTCTACGAAGGCTTCGATGGCTTCGTAGCTGGCGAGGCCGAGGTCGGAGTAGAGGTGGGCGGTGCCGCGGTTGCGGTCCTCGGCGCGCTGCCAGAAGAGGCGCTCATCATCGCCGAGGTAGGGGGCGTTCTCCATCTGCGACTGGTGCTTGAGGATGGAGTTGCGCTTGAAGCGCAGCTCTTCGGGGCTTAGTGGCACGGCCATCTCGATGTGGTCGATTTCCCACTCGGCCCAGGCGCCGCGATACATCCACACACGGCAATCGCGGAGCCACTCCTCATCGGACAGCTCGTCGAGGGCGGCAAGCACGGCGTCGGTGCAGATGCGGTGGGTGCCGTGGGGATCGGCGAGGTCGCCGGCCACGAAGATCTGGTGGGGCTTAACCTCTTGCAGCAGTTGCTTGATGATTGCCACGTCGCGCTCGGCGAGGTCGCCTTTCTTCACCATTCCGGTCTCGTAGAAGGGCAGGTTGCAGAAGTGGACGTTCTCGTGCTTGACGCCGATGTAGTTGCAGGCAGTAGCGGCTTCACACTGGCGTATGATGGTCTTGAGGCGGCGTACGGGCATTATGTCGATGTCGGCCGCGGTTTTTCGGGCTATGAAGTCGCGTATCTCGTCGAGCTTAAGCTCCATCTGTCGGCCGCCGAGGCCGTCTTCGTTGTGGAGCTTGTCGAGAACCATTACATAGCGCATCATATCCTCGTCGCCCACGGCGATGTTGCCGGAGGTCTCGTAGGCTACGTGCACGTCGTGCTTCTGGTCGACAAGGCGCTTGAGGGTGCCACCCATCGATATGACGTCGTCGTCGGGGTGCGGGCTGAACACCACCACCCGCTTGGGATAGGGCAGGGCGCGCTCGGGCCGGTAGGTGTCGTCGGCATTGGGCTTACCGCCGGGCCAGCCGGTGATGGTGTGCTGCAAGTCGTTGAATATCTTGATGTTGCAGTTGTAGGCCGAGCCGTAGATGGCCAGCAGCTCGCCCAGGCCGTTGTCGTTGTAGTCTTTGTTGGTGAGCTTGAGGATGGGCTTGCCGGTGAGGCGGCAGAGCCACACTATGGCGCGGCGGGTCACCTTGTCGTCCCAGTCGCAGGAGGTCACCTTCCAGGGGCGCGAGATGCGGGTGAGGCGCTCCGAGGCAGGCAGGTCGATCACGAGCTTGGCGCGCGTGTGGTTCTGGAGGAACGATGCCGGCACAAGGTCGCTCATTCGCTCTTCCACCACTTTGTGAATCATATCGGCGCGGTTCTCGCCGAATACCATACACACGATGCGGGCCGCGGCGAGGATATTGCGCAGGCCGAGGGTGAAGGCCGTGGCGGGGATGGCGTCGGTGGTGTAGTCGTGGGCCACTTTGTGGAGAGTGGTGTTGCTCAGGTACACCAGACGGCAGTGGGAGCTGGGCAGGGAGCCTATGTCGTTGTAGGCTAAGGAGCCGGTTTCGCCCACTTCGCAGAACACGAGGTCGAGGCCGCCGAGGCGGTCGATTTCGGCCTCATACTCCTGGCAGCGCTCGTACACTTCGTCAATCGACATCGTGACGTCGAACGAGTGGATGTTGCCGGGCTTGATGTTGACGTGGTCGAAGAGCGCCGTGTGGAGGCGCTGCAGGGCTATCGGCTGCCGGTCGCCGGCGCTGTCGTATAGCTCCGTGAGGTTGAACACCGTCACCTTCGAGAAGTCCACTTTGCCCTCTTTGTGCATCTGCACGAGGCGGTCATAGACCATACACTCCGAGGCACCGCTGCTCAGGGCTATCGTGGCGTGCCCTTTGGCGGTGATGTTCTTGTTGATGATGCCGATGATCTTCTCGGCGGCGTATTCCACGCAGTCGGCCGTGGTCTCTTTGATTTTGGTGTAGATCTTCTCGTAGCGGGTAAGCGCGGCGAGTTCCACTTCGCCATCGGGGGCGTAGTAGCGCTGGGGGATGTGGTCGAGCCTTATCAGCGAGCTCAGATTGGCTTTCATAGTATTGAGAGTTTTATGGTTTCGTTTGTCTATCGCAAATTTAGCGACTTGGGCCGACCTTTGCAACTTTTGCAGTAAAAATCCGCATCGGTTCGGACAAGCAAGGCTACCAGCTACCGCCGGCGCCGCCGCCGCTGAATGAGCCGCCGCCGTAGCTATAGTCGCTGCTCGATGAGGAACTACTGCTGCCGGAGCCGCCGGATGATGAGTAATCGCTGTCGTCGTGCGCGACAACAGAGTCAGGCATGGGTGGCGGTGCGGAACGCCCGGTGCCGAACAGGAACCACTCGGTGCGCCACTTCCGCTCTTTGTTTCGCTGCTTGTTGTAAGCGATAGCACCGCCGCCGCCGAAGAATAAAAGTAGGGCGTAGATTGACACTATGGTTTCGGCGGTTTTGTTGTCCTCGTCGGCATTCAGCTCCTCAGGCGTGTAGGCAAATTCGCCCGAGACGATGCCCATAGTGACGTAGCACGCTTGACTGATGCCGCCGTAGTAGTCGTTCTGCTTGAAGCGCGGAATCACCTCATGGCGAATGATATGGGAGCACACACCGTCGCTCAGCACGCCTTCGAGGCCTATGCCCGGGGCGATAAACACCTCGCCTTTGGAGCTGGCTGTCTTGGGCTTCACGAGGATTACCACGCCGTTGTCCTTCTCGGCGTCGCCCACGCCCCATTCTTGGCCTATCTTGGTGGCCATCTGGGCGCGGTCGAGGCCGCCGAGGTCGGTCATCGTGACCACCACAATCTGATTGGTGGTGTTGCGGTAGTATGCACGGAGCGTGTTCTCAAGCTCCTGCGTCTGCTCGGCCGTGAGTATTCCGGCGAAGTCGTTGACAGCACGCGGTGGGTCGGGCACGGGCGGCACTTGCGCCCACGCCGTAGCTGCTACAAGTATCGATATGATGAGTAGTACGTTACGCATAGCAGTTGCACGATTGGTTTACCATTTGCGATGCGCTCCGGCGCCGCTGAATTTGCCGCCGCCGAAGCGGTATTGGTCTTTCTCCTCCTCTTCGGGAGTGGTGTCGTCATCGTCGTCGAAGGTATCTTCCTCTTCCTCAGGCTCTTCCGGCTCATCGTCGATGTCGGTGGCAAGCGCCGCGGCTGTGGCCGAAGCTGCCGCGGTGGCGGCTGCGGCTGGGCCCTCTTTGCCGTCGGGCTTGGGCGCGGCGCCGGTGTCGGCCTCGGTAGCATCGGCGGCTTGCTGCTTCTTGTCGATCTTCTTGTTGCGACGACGCAACAGCCAGTAGGCGCCGAGGCCGCCACCCACGATGAGCAGGCCGGTGCCTATGCCGCCGCCGGTGTCTTTCTTCTCGCCCTTGGAGCTGTACTCCTTGCTCGAGATGTTGACGATATGCCCCACGGCGGCTTCTACGCCACCGAAGTAGTCGCCATCGGCGAAGTGGGGAATGATGACCTTGTCGAGAAGGTCGGCCACGGCACCGTCGGGCAGCGCGCCTTCGAGGCCTTCGCCCACGGCGATGCCTATGTCGCCACTCTCTTTAGCGGTCTTGGGCTTGATGAGGATTACCACACCGTTGTGGTTCACCTCGTCGCCCACGCCCCATTTCTGGCCTATGTCGGTTGCCAGCTGGTTGATGTCGCGGTCGGCAAGGTCGGCGAGGGTGACGATGACTATCTGATTGGAGGTGCGCTTGGCAAACGACTGCAGCGAATCCTCAAGGGCCTGTACGCGCTCGGCCGGCACGGAGTCGAACATATGGGCCAGGTCGTTGATGGCGCGCGGTGGTTCGGGCTTGTCGGGCACTTGCGCCCAAGCGCTAAAGCCGAGCAGCGCTATGGCTGCTGATAGGAGTATCTTTTTCATATATCTCTGAGATTAAATGCGATGAGTTACCAACTGCCGCCGGCGCCGCCGCCGCTGAACGAGCCGCCGCCGAAGCCGCCGAAGCCGCCGCTGCTGTGCGACGAGCTCCACGACGAGCTGCCGCCGCTGAATGCCGAGCCGCTGCCGAACACGATGGGGCCGCGCCCGCCGAAGCCGCTGCTGCCGTTATTTTTGTCGCGCGCGGCAAGAACAATCAGGGCTATAATTATGATGAGAGCTATGATGAGCCCTATTGCGTCGTCGCCATCGTCGTCCTCCTCTTCATAGGTGTATTCGCCGGCTGCCAGGGGCATTATAATGCTTAAAGCGTCACACACGCCACCGAAGTAGTCGTTCTCGCGGAAGTGCGGAATGACGTTGTTGCGGATTATCGACGAGCAGGCTCCGTCGGGGATAGCGCCTTCAAGGCCTATACCGGGCGCGATAAATACCTCGCCGTTGGAATCGGGGGTCTTGGGCTTGATGAGCAGCACCACGCCATTGTCGTGGTCGGCTTTCCCCACGCCCCACTCCTGGCCTATCTTCGTAGCCATCTGGGCGCGGTCGAGGTCGCCGAGGTCGGGCAGCGTGACCACCACAATCTGATTCGACGTGCGCTTGGAGAACGCCACGAGTGTATCTTCAAGCGACTTCACCTGCTCGGGCGTGAAGATGCCCGCGAAGTCGTTGACCAGTCGCGGCGGGTCGGGCTTGGCCGGTACCTGCCCCATCGCCGTCAACGCTATGGATAGCAGCAGGAGAAGGACTGAAATCTTAGTCTTCATAGATTACTTCGTTGCTGAGCTCGTTGATGTCGTTGGCCAGGGGCGGGAAGTAGGCGGCGAGGCGCTGCCCTATGGAGTGGATGGCGGCGCAGAGCCCGTCGGCTTGCTCTCCGGCGGCCACGCGGGCGATAAGCTCGGCGCGTATGTCGTCCCAGAATCCCGATGGCACGCGATTGTTGATGCCGGTGTCGCCTATGATGGCCAGCACACGCGAGTTGGTGGCGATGTAGATGAGCACGGCGTTGCGCTGCATAGTGCGCCATAGCTCGTGGCGGTTGAAATGCTCGATGGCGCGCTCCACGGGGTCGCCCGCCGGGCAGTCGCTCTCGATGTGGACGCATATTTCGCCCGAGGTGAGGCGCTCGGCCTCCTCAATAGCTCGGGTGACGCGCTTATGCTGCTCTTCAGGCAGAAATTCTCTTGGTCGCATTGTTCAGTCGTTGCTATTATGAATAATGGGGGCCCGGGGATCGGCGCCCCCATTATTTATCGGGTTGCTAATTGTTGGCGTATAGGCGATTAGTCTTCAACCATCTTGCCCCACATCGAAGCGGTGTCGGGGGCTTTCTCGGCGCCGGCCTCAGCTTGGAAGTAGGGGCGTTTCTCAAATCCGAAGATCGAGGCGCAGATGTTGGCGGGGAACTTGCGGATGTAGGTGTTGTAGTCCTGTGCCGATTCGTTGAAGCGTTCGCGGGCGGTGCGGATACGGTTCTCCGTGCCCTCGTATTGGTCCATATATTTCAGGAAGTTCTCGTTGGCCTTCAGCTCAGGGGTGTCCTCGGCGATAGCCATAAGGCGGCTCATAAGGTTGCTGATTTCGCCCTGAGCGGCCTGGAACTTGGCGAGGTTCTCCTCGGTGAGGTCGGCGGCGTCGATCTTGATGGTGGAAGCTGCCTGGCGTGCCTGAGCGAGCTTGTCGAAGATGTCGGTCTCGTGCTTGGCGGCTGCTTTGACGGAGTTGAGAAGGCCGGGGATGAGGTCGAGACGGCGCTGGTACTCGTTCTGTACGTTACCCCAAGCGGTTTCTACGGCTTCCTGCTTGGTTACCATAGTGTTGTACTTGCTCATTACCCAAAGGACGGCAACCACAGCGAGAACGATAATGCCGATAGTGCCTTTTGAAAGTTTCTTCATAGCTTGAATTTTTTAGCGTTTAGATATTTAGTTGATAGGTTTATCAAGTAAAGGCCGAATGCCGACTGCAAACATAGCTAAAATTCTTTGAATATCAAAGTACGGAGGGCAAAATTCAGCGAGCAATTCAGCGAGTGATGCCGCGATTATTGAGTGCTTGCTGATAGCGCCGGGCGTTGGCGAGGTGCTCGGGGTAGGAGTCGGTGAAGCGGTGGCGGCCGGAGAAGTCGTCGGCTGCGCACATATATATATAGTGGTGGGGCGGGGCGTCGAGGACGGCGTCGAGGGTGGCTTTGTCGGGGATTCGGATGGGGCCGGGGGGCAGGCCGGCGTAGAGGTAGGTGTTATAGGGTGAGTCGTAGGTGAGCATATCGGCGGTGATGCGGCGGATTGAGAAGTCGCCGATGGCGAATTTGACGGTGGGGTCGGCCTGCAGCTTCATCGCCTTGTCGAGGCGGTTGAGGTAGAGCCGGGCCACGACGGGGCGCTCCTGCTTGCTATTGGTCTCCTCCTCCACTATCGAGGCTATGGTGGCCACTTGAGCGGGCGTGAGGCCGAGCTTGGCGGCTTTGGCGCGGCGCTCGTCGGTCCAGAATCGGTCGTGATATTTGGCAATGGTGGCGATTATCTGCGAGGGGCTCGATGTCCAATAAAGCTCGTAGGTATCGGGCAAAAACAGCGAAGCCACGGTTGCTGTGTCGCAGTGGTACTTGGCGAGGGTAGCGGGTGCGAGCAGGGTGTCGAGGAGGGCCTCAGGGGTGGTCATCATCTGGTTGCCGATGCGCTCGGCGAGTTGCGAGAGGGTGCGCACGTTGTTGAAGGTGACCCTCACGGGAGTCTGCGCCCGTCCTTTAATCATACGGGCGGCTTGCCAAGCGCTGGTGCCTTCGTCGATGCGGTAGGCTCCGTGGCTGCTACCGAGGCGGTCCATCGTGAGGAGGTAGATTACGGTGTTGGCCCACTCTTCGCCCTCGTGCATAGCAAGGGTGTCGGCCAGCTCATCGTATTCTGTGTCGGGGTATATATATACGGTGTAGGCCGTGGGGGCTTTGGCCAGGGCGAGGCTTACCATCCATCCTATGGTGGCCGCGATGAGGAGGCCGATGATGGCCAGCACCCATCGCAGCCCTTTCGGGGAGATGGATTGGCTCTGGCCGCTCGGAGGAGCGACGGGCGAAGGCAGTTCGGGAGCCGGAGCATCGGCCGCGGCGGGCTCTTCGGCCGGAGCGGCAGCTTCGGGCGCTTCGGCGGCAGGTTCTACGGCGGCTTCGGCAATCGGCTCGAGGGTGGAGTCGGCTATTGCCTCCGGGGCGGGCGTAGCGCCGATGGCGGAAGGTTCCGCAGCCGGAAGGGTATTAGGATCGTCGTGTTTCATATCGCAAAAGTAATCAATTAGTGTGGCTTATGCGACAATTCGAGCGGCGAAACGAAATAATTTTTGTGATTTTTTGGTTTACGTTTTGCAGTAACGAAAATTTGGCTTAAATTTGCAGTCGCAATTCAGCATTGCACCACGGAAGGGTGGGTGAGTGGCTGAAACCAGCAGTTTGCTAAACTGCCGTAGGGGTAACCCTACCACGAGTTCGAATCTCGTCCCTTCCGCTTGGAGCGGTAGGCGTCCTCAGTCAGAGGGCGCCGTTTTTTTATCACGGACATTGAATCTATAGAAGATCTAGGGGGCTGCGCGATTCTTCGGTTTTCGGCGGCTTGGGCGGGGCGGTGATTAATGAAAAATTTCCTTAATGAGACGTTGATTTATGCACATTTTGGGGCAAAATGAGTAAAAACGAGCAATTATTAGGCTGAAAAATTTCATAATTAGAGATTACTTACTAACTTTGCAGCCGGATTAGAGCCGAGCGGCTTCAAGCGGAAGCCGAAGCCCTTTTCCCCCGAAACAGAACAATCTAATTATTCAACATTAAATTTACGATTATGTCAGAAATTGAAGAAAGAGTCAAAGGTATCATCGTTGACAAGCTTGGTGTAAGCGAAACTGAAGTAAAGCCCGAAGCTACCTTCGCACAGGATCTCGGCGCCGATTCACTCGACACCGTTGAGCTTATTATGGACTTTGAGAAGGAATTCGGCATTCAGATTCCTGAGGAAGAAGCTGAGAAGATCGCTACCGTAGGCGACGCTATCGCTTTCATCGAGAATCACAAGCAATAATCGGAAGGAAACGCGCTGAGAGGTGTCGCTCGCGCAGAGCGGCAGCGAAGCGCCCGAGAATGTAGGGACACGCCGCCGTGCGTGTCCGCTACATTAAGTTGCCACGGCAATCGGCGTGGCGCTAAAGTAACAGAAACAGCAATTGCATAAACAAACAGCTATGGAACTTAAAAGAGTCGTAATAACCGGTATGGGCACCATCAACCCGATCGGTAAGGATGTGGAAACCACGTGGAAGAACGCCGTAGAAGGCGTCAGCGGTGCCGCGCCCATCACACGTTTCGATGCCTCGCAATTCAAGACCCAATTTGCCTGCGAAGTAAAGGACTATAACTCCGCCGATTATTTCGACCGCCGCGATGCACGCAAATACGACCTCTATTGCCAGTTTGCTCTCATAGCCGCCGACCAAGCCATCAAGGAGGCCGGGCTCGACGATGAGAGCGTTGACCACACCCGTGTGGGCGTGATTTTCGCGTCGGGCATTGGCGGTCTGCACACCTTTGAGGAGGAAGCCGGCTACTTTGCCGTACACGGCGAGGAGATGGGACCCAAGTATAACCCCTTCTTCATTCCGAAGATGATCTCCGACATAGCCGCTGGCCATATATCCATCAATCACCACTTCCACGGCCCCAACTTCGGCGTGGTATCGGCTTGCGCCTCATCGACCAACGCGATGATCGACGCCTTCAACTACATCCGCCTGGGCAAGGCCGTCGCCATCGTGACCGGTGGCGCCGAGGCCGCTGTGTATCCGGCCGGTGTGGGCGGCTTCAACGCGATGAAAGCCCTCTCCACCCGCAACGACGACCCGGCAGGCGCCTCGCGCCCCTTCAGCGGTTCGCGCGACGGTTTCATCATAGGCGAAGGCGGCGCTGCCCTCGTATTTGAGGAGCTTGAGCACGCCAAGGCCCGCGGTGCCAAGATTCTGGCCGAGGTGGTAGGCGGTGGCATGAGTGCCGACGCATATCACATCACCGCTTCTCACCCCGAAGGTCTCGGAGCTAAGCTCGTGATGGAAGAGGCACTCCGCGATGCCGGTCTCAAGCCCGAGGATATCGACTACATCAACGTGCACGGCACCTCGACCCCGGTGGGCGACATCAGCGAGGCCAAGGCCATCAAGGAAGTGTTCGGCGAGCACGCCTATAAGCTCAACATCAGCAGCACCAAGTCGATGACCGGCCACCTGCTGGGCGGCACAGGTGCTCTTGAGGCCCTGTTCTGTGTGGAGACGATACGCCACGGCATCGTTCCCCCCACTATCAACCATGCCGACGACGACCGCGACCCCGAGATTGACTACGACCTCAACTTCACCTTCAACAAAGCGCAGAAGCGCGACGTGCGCGTGGCACTGTCCAACACCTTCGGGTTCGGCGGCCACAACGCTTGCATCGTGGTAAAGCGTTACGAGGAGTGAACAAGGCTCGCATCGCTATCTTACTGAATAGTAACCGGCAAGAAAGATTAGGATAACGTGTTCTACAATACGCTCCAAAAGATAAGGCTCTCTTTCCATCGCGAAAGGGAGCTTTGTCGTTTCATTCGAGCCACGCTCGGCTACTATCCGCGCCACGTGGATTACTATCGAGAGGCGTTGACCCATCGCTCCGCCACGGCCGTGGGCGGCACGGAGAAGTTCAATAACGAGCGCTTGGAGTTTCTCGGCGATGCCATCCTTGATGCCGCCGTGGCCGACATTCTCTACAAGCATTTCCCCGACGAGGACGAAGGGTTCCTCACCAACACCCGCTCCAAGATAGTGCAGCGCGAGCATCTCAACCGCGTGGGGCAGGAGCTGGGCCTTCACAACGCCCTGCGGTGCGCGTCGCACTCCCATTCCCACAACTCCTACATCTACGGCAACGCCCTGGAGGCCCTTATCGGCGCCATCTATCTCGACCAGGGCTACCGCAAGGTGAAAGCGTTTGTCATCGAGCGCATACTCGACCTCAGCCTCGAGCACTTCGCTACGGCCGACAAGAACTTCAAGTCTCGACTGATAGAGTGGGCGCAGAAGAACAGGAAGCAGCTCGAGTTTGAGTTGCTCGATTCCGGGCTTGACCAGCGACGTAGCCCGGTATTCACCTCAGCTGTAATCATCGACAATGAACGGATAGCCGAAGGCACCGGCTACACCAAGAAAGAATCGCATCAAGCGGCCGCCGAGCAGGCGCTCAAGCGCCTCGGGCTGTAACCCCTCGGTCGCCATTTTCGCCCGATGTTATCGGGCGTTTCGGCGATTGCGCGGGTGGTGCTCCATTATCTCGCGGCGCAGGCGCGAGCGGTCGATGTGCACATAGATTTCGGTGGTGGTGATGCTCTCGTGGCCCAGCATCTGCTGGATGGCGCGCAGGTTGGCGCCCCCCTCGAGCAGGTGGGTGGCGAAGGAGTGGCGCAGAGTGTGGGGCGAGATGTTCTTGCGTATGCCCGCCAGCGCGCATAGCTCCTTGACGATGTAGAAAATCATCACCCTTGAGAGCTGGCCCCCGCGGCGGTTGAGGAAGAGAATGTCGTCGCAACCCCGCTTCGGCTCAATGTCGGCGCGCGAGCCCTCCACATAGTCGGCGATGCACTGCAAGGCGACCGGCGATATAGGCACCAGGCGCTGCTTATCGCCCTTACCTATCACCGAGAGGTAGCCCTCCTCGGGAAACACCTGCGAGAGGCGCAGCCCGATAAGCTCCGAGGCGCGCAGCCCGCAGCCGTAGAGCGTCTCGATGATGGCGCGGTTGCGCTCGCCCTCAGGCTTCTCCATATCAATAGCATCGATCATAGCGTCGATTTCCTCCACTGTGAGCACCTCGGGCAGCTTGCGCTCCAGCCGTGGCGACGGGAGCAGTGCCGTGGGGTCGTGCTCTATCAGCTCCTCCTCGCGCAAGTAATGGTAAAAGCTCTTGATGCCCGAGATGATGCGGGCTTGAGAGCGCGGCCCGATGCCCACGTCGTGGAGCGAGGCCACAAAGGCGTGGAGGTCGTCGGGCGAGACTGCCTCGGGCGGCGTCGCCGCCTCATCGAGCCAGCGCAGCAGCTTATCGACATCGTCGCTGTAGGCTGCCACACTATTGGCCGCCAACCCCTTCTCGAGGGTCAAATACGCCCGATAGTTGTCGAGCAAGCGCGCTATGTTGTCAATCTTTGTCAAAAAATGCGTATATTTGTCGAGCCGACAGGCAAATTTATAAATTTTCCGTCAAAAAGTAATCGATACACCGATATGAAGATATTAATTATCAACGGACCCAATCTCAATCTGCTGGGCACCCGCGAGCCCGAAATCTACGGCACCCTGACAATGGAGACCTATCTGGAGCAGCTACGCGCGCGCTTTGCCGAAGTCGAAATCGACCTCTATCAGAGCAATAGCGAGGGCGCCATCATCGATAAGCTCCACTCGGCGCGTGGCGCCTATGCCGGCGTGGTGCTCAACGCCGGGGCCTATACCCACTACTCCATCGCTATTGCCGACGCTATCCGCGCTGTGAGCCCGCTGCCGGTGGTGGAAGTGCATATCAGCAATGTGGCCGCGCGTGAGGAGTTCCGGCGCCGGTCGGTCATCGCGCCGGCCTGCCGCGGCTCTATAGTGGGATTCGGAATGATGAGCTACGACCTCGCCGTTGAGGCTCTGACTAAGGAGGCCGCCTTATGACCGAGGAGCTTGAAGAGTATCTGCTCGGCCACATTGATGCCGAGCCGGAACTGCTGCGCCGTATCAATCGCACTACCAACGTCACCCTTATCAACGGGCGAATGTGCTCCGGCCACCTACAGGGCCGTCTGCTGCGTATGCTCACCACGATGATAGCTCCCAAGCTCGCCATCGAGATAGGCACCTTCACCGGCTACTCCGCGCTCTGCATTGCCGAGGGATTGCCCGAGGGAGGCGCGCTCCACACCTTCGACATCAACGATGAGATAGAGGAGATTGCCGCGGCCAACTTCGCGGAGTCGCCCTACGGCCGGCTTATCACAATGCACATAGGCGATGCCCTGGAGCTGGTGCCGCAAGTGGCCGGCGCCGAGAGCGTCGATATGGCCTTTATCGACGGCAACAAACGCCACTATACGGAATATTACGAGATGATGCTGCCCCTGCTGCGCCGCGGAGGCTATATCTTGGCCGACAACACGCTGTGGGGCGGCAAAGTGACCGACACGACGGCCCACGATGCGCAGACCCTCGGCATTCTCCGCTTCAACGACCATGTAGCCGCCGACGAGCGAGTGGAGCGAGTAATCCTTCCGCTGCGCGATGGCCTCACCATCATCCGCAAGCGCTGACTTCGCTATTGCCTTATTACTCCCTCGATATGGGCTGACACATCGGTGCCGTAGAGCGAGCCGTCGCGGTTCAGGTCGGCTTCGATAAAGAAAGGATTGCCGGCATCGAATGGCCCG